>CAZOMH010000186.1:0-7772 GCA_964580415.1 uncultured Nitrospirales bacterium | reverse complement strand
GCACGGGCCATGAGATTCTTGAGCTGTTTCACGAACTCAACGCGGGCGGCCGCACCATTGTGCTGGTCACGCACGACCCGGATGTGGCCGCCAACTGCGGGCGCGCCATACGCATCTTCGACGGGCGCATTGCGAACGAATGACGGAGTGAACGCATGTACTTTTGGGTCTTGGTCAAGGTGGCCGCCTTCAGCCTGCTGGCGAACAAGCTGCGCTCGTTCCTCGCCGTGCTCGGCGTGATCATCGGCGTCGGCGCCGTCATTGCCATGCTCGGCATCGCGGCCGGCGCCAAGTCACAGGTGCTCTCCACCATTTCGGCCATGGGCACCAATCTGATCGTGGTGCGGCCCGCCCAGTCGGGGTCGGGCGGGGTGCTCACGGGCACCCGGCAAAACCTCACCGTCGAGGACGCCCAGGCCATTCTCGCCGAAATCCCTGAGGTGCTGCGCGTGTCCCCCGCCGTGCAGGGCCGCTGCCAGCTCAAATACATGGAACGCAACACGGGCACCATGGTGCAGGGCGTGGCCGTGCCCTATCTGCCCATCCGCAATTTCGAGGTGGAGAAGGGGCGTTTGTTTACCGATGCGGAGGAGGACCGCCAGTCCCATGTCCTCATTCTCGGCCCGGTCACCGTCGAGAATCTGTTTCCCGAGGGGGAGGACCCGCTTGGCGCCACGGTGAAGGTGAACGGCGTCAACTTCCAGGTGATCGGCGTCACCAAGGCAAAAGGCGACCAGGGCTGGTTCAATCCCGACGATTCGGGCGTCATCCCCTACACCACCGCCATGAAGCAGGTGTTCGGGCTGACCTACATCCGCGAGATTGACGTGCAGTGCCGCCAGGAAAAAGACCTCAACACGGCGCAGGACAAAATTCTCTCGCTCATACGCCAGCGGCACCGTGTCCGGCCGGAAGCGCCCGACGATGTCGAAATCCGCAACCAGGCCGACATCATCAACACGGCGTCCACCGTAACCCGCACCTTCACGATTCTGCTGGGGGCCGTGGCCAGCATATCGCTGCTGGTCGGCGGGATCGGCATTATGAACATCATGCTGGTGACGGTCACCGAGCGCACGCGGGAGATCGGCGTGCGCAAGGCCATCGGCGCAAAGGACCGCGACATCCTGCGGCAGTTTCTTTTCGAGGCAATCTTCATGAGCGGCATTGGCGGCGTGATCGGGGTGCTCGTCGGCGTTGGGGCCGCAAAGGCCGTTTCCGCCGCCACGAGCTTCACCACGGTTCTGCAGCCGCAAAGCATGATCATGGCCATGCTTTTCGCGGTGGCCGTGGGCGTCTTTTTCGGATACTATCCCGCGCGGCGCGCCGCACTGTTGAATCCCATCGACGCATTGCGCTACGAGTAGGGAAGAACCGATCCGGCCCGCGCGCAAGGCCGGGTCCGGAAACATGGAAACGGAAATGGTCACAATGATGTCACAAGTCCATGCCTGGAGTATTGCGGGGCTGCTGGCAGCGTGCCTGCTGGCCGGATGCGCTTCAATTGAGGCGTCCCGGACACCGGCCATTCCCGCTGTGTCGGCGCCGTCGGCGCCCGGGACCGGCGGCAGTCCTTCCCCGCCCGCATTGAAACAGGAAATTGTCGCGCAGTTGCCCGCGCCGGAATCCCCGTTGAAACCGGGCGGGACACTCAATCTGACCATCGAGGGCGCGATTGTCCTGGCGCTGCAAAACAACCGGGATTTGTCGGTGGATGCGGTCAATCCGGCGCTGCGGCAGACCTACGTGTCCGAAGCGCGGTCCGCATTCGACCCGGCGCTGGTGGCCGGCTACACATACACGGACGACCGGCTGGAAAATGATTTGCTAATCAAACGGACGCTCGACCTTTCCACCGCGGCCGCGGCGAACAACCCCAGTTACTGGGAGCCCCTTGAAAACAACACCAGGACACACACCCATTCCGGGCAGGCCGGTGTCACGCAGCACCTGCCCACGGGCGGCGATGTGAGCCTGACCCTCGCCAAGGGCCGCACCTCGCTGCACCACGACTCTTCAGACGCGACGGTCACAAATCTGGTCGATACAGAGACCGACTCGCCCGGTGTTTCGCTGCAGGTGACGCAAAGCCTGCTGCGCGGCGCCGGGCTGAATGTCAACCTGGCCACCCTGCGCCAGGCCCGCATTGACCGGCGTCTGTCGGAATATGAAATGCGCGGCATTGCCGAAAACCTCGTGTCCCAGACGGAACAGGCCTACTGGGATTACGCGCTCGCCAAATTCAAAATTGGCATTTTCGAAAACGCACTGGAAGTGGCCCAGAAACAGCTCGACCTGATTACGGAACAAATCGCCGTGGGCCGGCTTGCGGAAAGCGAGCGTTCCGCCGCCGACGCCGAAGTCGCCTCGCGCCAAAGCCTGCTGATCGATGCCAAGAGCAACCTGGCCCAGGCGCGGCTGGCACTGCTGCGGCTCATGAATCCGTCGCCGGATGCGCTTCGCGGCACGGAGGTGAAAACACAGTCCGAGCCGGTGATCTCGGAAATTTCCGCGGACGGCGAGGAGGCCTCCGTCGAACTGGCCCGCCGCCTGCGGCCCGACATGAACCAGGCGCGGCTGCAAATTGAGCGGGACAACCTTGAGGTCGTCAAGACCAGGAACGGCCTGCTCCCGCAGCTCGACGTGTTTCTCCAGTTGGCCAGGGATATCAACGAAACCGAATATTCCCGGTCCTTTGTTCTTGACTCGCAGGACATGAAAGACACCCACTACAGCACGCAGGTGGGCGTGCAGTTTGGCTATCCCATCGGCAACCGGGCCGCCCGCGCCCGCGAGCAGCGCGCGCGGCTTGCGCAAAAGCAGGACCGGCTTGCCCTGGCCAACATGGAACAGTTGGTCGAGCAGGACGTGCGCTCCGCCTATGTAGAGATTGCCCGCGCCCGTGCGCAAATCGATGCCACCGCCGCCACGCGAAAGCTCCAGGAACAGACCCTCAATGTCGAGACCGAGAAATTCCGGGTGGGCCGGTCCAACGTGCTGCTCGTGGCCCAGGCACAGCGCGATCTGTTGACCGCGCAGATCACCGCCGTCCAGTCCCGGAGCAGCTACCTCAAAGCCATTGTGAACCTGTACCGGCTGGAGGGCACGCTGCTCGAACGCCGCGGCGTGAACTGCCCCGGCCGCGAACCGGTGGAACTCAAGGACGCATCGGCACCGGCGGCTGTGGCGGCAGAGACGGACTCGCCGACGCCAGCGGCCGCCACGGCACCGGCGAATGCAACAACACCGGTCGTGGTGGAAGCCAAGCCGGCGGATGCACTTGTGAAATAGCTCAAAACAGACCCTTCCCAGTGTTCACGCCATGGCTTGTGGCCTCCTGAACTTCTTCACAAAGCCGATGCGGAAGGCTAGAACGCCTGGTTGTCCCAGAAGGGCATGCCGAATCTTGGTCTTGGATAATGACGAGTTCTCAGGACTCTTTGGAGATCGAGCCATTTTTCCATGTCGGACCACGCCTTTTCGCATGCCACCTTCAAGTTCAGAACATCCTCCTTGCCCCTTTGCATGAATCGCGCGAGGGCCTTTTCGCGAACACCATTGTCCTCCGATGACATTTCGTCAACCAGTCCCTGAAGTATCTCTTGATACTCGGGAATTGTGACCGAAAGAGAGACAGGTGTTGGGTCCAGTTGGAACCGTTCGTCGATTGCGCGCACTTCAATCCGGTGGTCACCGGGGTCCAGCCCCTTTATGATGAGTGGCGAGGTGCCCGCCTGCTGCCATTCTCCCTGGCCGGACCGCCACGTGAACCATGCCTTTACGCCTTCGCCGGCAGAGACATCGACTACGGGGACATCCGGCTCAAACTGGGAAGCAACTATGACCTCGGTGTCGGGTACAGGTCTGTCGGGATGCAGCAGTAGATACTCTCCTGCCACTTGGAAGAACCATGTGTCGCCTGTTAGGCACGGCATTGCCTCGTAAATCCTTCCACCCAGAAGCAGCGGGGTCTTTTCATCCTTGTCAATAACGCAAAGACACAACCCATAGCCCGCCCGGTATATTGCGGTACCATACTGCAGCCACAGGAGGCCGAGGTAATCCCGGCATACGGAACGCGGATTCGCCGGCGCATAATCAGGGGCTGCAATACGCCTTGTCCATGGCAATATATTCACGGGCAATGGGATTGTCGGTCTATCCTGATTAGGCACTATTTCCCATCGCTTGGTTGGGGTATACCGGTAGAAGTCTCTTCCCGAATAGTAGAAAAGGTCGCCTGTTGCAACATCGAACGATGCGCGTCGCGGTCCCCAACAATCCTCTTTTCCGATAATATCCTTTGTCCGCCAGTGAAGCCATGCGCTTCCATCGTAATAGTAAACAGCGTTGTTGTCAGTAAAGGCCAAAGAACCTTTAATGCCTTCGTTTATTTCTAGCATCGGGAGTTCCCTGTCCCCCTCCGCCAAGTCAAAACGCATGCCGACCGGGTACTCCTTCAACACCGCTTCTGGATAATTGGGGTACTGAATCCACACCCCCGTTTCCTGGCTCCCTGGCGGCGGCGGGAGAAAGATGGATACAGCCCCCGTGGCATAGTAGAACGGTAGCCACAAGCGGCCGGAAGAATCACAAACAAGCCGCCCGAAAGGGCCGTCTTCTCCGTTTGATACATAAGGAATGTCGAAGTTGCGCCAGATGCCCGACTCCCACCGTTTCAGAACGGGCTTGGGTCTTTCGGCATCCAGCGCCCAGATGTTTCCGTTAATGTCTTGAAACAGCCCGAAGTGCGGCCGAACCGACTCCATGCGGCTTGCGCTTTCCTTCGCCGTTATCAGCGCGTCCTCCTCCGCAACGAAGTCGTTTCCCCCCGGTCCTCCGAAAAAGAGCTTTCCGTCAGGCAAGGATTCTATGAACGTGGGCTCTCGGTGCAATAAGCCTCGATTCCAACCTATTCGGACCGCATCAGTTCCATCCTTGGGCACAAAATAGGCCCCGCCATTCTTGTCACAACCCAGCCACAGCCCCTTCTTCGTCTCAAGTATGGGGCGCCCGATACCGGAATCGTAGGCAAAGGGCGTGAGTTCCCCATCCAGTTGTCCGACGACCAGCGAAGGACCGGTGCTGGTGATCTGATAGAGTTGGAAACCTTTCTGCTCGGCAACCGCGTACCAGTTGTCACCCAGCCGCGCAACCTGCGTTACACCTTCACACCATGGCTGCGAATCTACCGATACCGACTTGGCGGTCAAATTGGTCAAATCCATTTGATAGAGGCCACTGCAAGACGTGCCCACCCAAAGGGTGTGTTCGTCTTTCGGGGTCACAAAACAAACGTACTCTTGACGCCAAGCTCTGGGATCCCCGCCAGACACCTCGTGAATCTCAGTTCCGTCGAATACCGAAATTGGGACTTGATTTCCTCTTATTCGCGAGGGCCTTTTCAAGTAGTCTTTGTCAAAGACCAGCAACGAGTGGCCTGATTCATTTCGGGCATTAAGTTCCATCGAAGGGGTGCTCGTGTACCAGTAACGACCAAGGCCGTCTTTCAAAAGTGGGTTGGCCACGAGGTTGGCGTTTCTCAGTTGGTAGACCAACTGGCGATAGTCCAAATCATCCGGGAGACTATAGAGGAGCTTCGGCGGATGACTGAGAAGCCTCGGCGGACGACCCGTATCTGAAGTCAGCAGATTCTCAGGGCTTGTCCCCAATATCCACCCTTTTCCGTCGCTATCCTCGTAAACGGCCCAACTCTTCTCTTGCTCAAGGGGCGGAACCCAGCGATATAGGTCGCCGCGCACCTGCACCGAAGGGGCCCGCCAACGGCTATCAATGGCCAAAACGGAACCGTCCGGTCCCGGAATCAACCGTTCCATGCCGAATGCTGCGGACGGTTCCGTTTCGGAAATCTCCATCTTCCAGCGCCCGTTGTACTCTTTGGCTATGGGGCTGTTGCCGAGAACCGCGGCGGGGCACCACCCGGCCGGAGACCAGCGGGCGAGAACGTTCTTCCTGTTGGTGCGAACGACACCCCACAGATTGCCCATGGCATCCCTGCAAAGGGATTGGGTTACACATGGCCCCAAGGGGTTTAGAAAGGTTAATGCGGTTCCCCAGTCATTCGACAACGTTGCCGGGGCACCCTCTTCGGCAGTGCACGCAGCCCCAATCGCAGACACCAGCATCAAGACAACGACAAAATGGTTCCGCATGTCCGTGTTCCCCGCCCAGGCATTTTCACTTCATACGTTTTGACCGTCTCCCCTTCAAGGCAGTCCAGAGGGACGGCATTGTCGGATTTACACAACGGGATCAAGTGTACTTCCAAGAGATTGTCAGATTCATCTTCGGCAGTATCCCGCGAGTCCAATACGCCGCGCGCACACCGTTTCCCGAAGGCGTTGGAGCGTGAATCTCGCACCACCAGATTACATAAAGGACGGCACCCGTTCCAAAGAACAGGTGCCGCACCAGAAGGCAATGGTTTAAGGCGAATTCCTCAGCCCAACAGCGTCTCGTCGGCGGTTGCCGGGCGCAGTGCGCCGGCCACGACCGGACGGGGGTTGTCCGCGCAGAATAGGTCGAAGCGGTGCGCCTCGCCTTCGGAGCGGGCCTTCATGGTGACGCGGCTGCCCAGGAAAACCGGCCCCTTGAAGGCGGCATCGAGCCGGACGGGGCGCGCGGGATCATAGGCGGGCAGGCTCGCGGCGCAGCGCGCCAGGGACCACATTCCATGCACGATGTGCCTGGGAAATCCGAAGAGTTTTGCCAGTGTCTTGCGCAGGTGAATCGGGTTGTAGTCGCCCGTGACCTTGGCGTAGCGGCGGCCGGTGTTTTCCGGCACATCCCAGGCGGATTCGCGGTTAGGCTGTTCCAACTCGGGAAGGGCCGCAACCGCGGGGGATGCGCTGTCTGGCTCGCCGAAACGGCTGCCGCGCACGAGGTAGCTGCTGAGGCACTCCCACAGAATCTTGTCGTCCTGTGCGGCCCAGGTGCTCATGTAAAACTCGAGTCCCTGCTTGACCACACGCTGTCCCGCCACGGCGCAGTGCAGGTCGAACTTCTCGGTTTCGCCGATGGCGCGCCGCTGCAGCACGTTGTTGCGCGCATGCACGACGCCCAGGGGCGACACGGGAAACGCGGCGGAGGCCATGATCGTCATCTGCAGGCGCGCGCCCAGCACGTAGGGGTACAGAATCGGAAGGACATCCCCGGAGGGAATGCCGCAGACTTCGCGGTAGGCCGCGATCAACGCGCGGGTCTCACCGGCTCCGTGCCATACCGCCGACAACGCGGGCAGCGTTTGTCCGGCTTTGAGGCGGGTCTTGGCCTTGGTGAACATCTTCATGTAGGTGCCAAGCATGGGGGGCTTTGCGGAAAATTCGAGGTTTTCTGGCCTTGTGGCCGGATCACAACAGGCAGTCATGGGAGGTACTCCTTGAAAAGCCGGATTACAGGGACTTTATTGACATAATACCAACTTCCACCCAACGACTCAAACCGATATTAGGGGCCAAGCATTTCCAAATATACCTTATCGCCACGGAGACGGAACGAATACATTTCTTCCTGCGAAAGGCGCGTCCGTCAACATGAACAACCAATCATTCATGCGGGACTTGTCATTTGCCCGTTTTTACCCCAAGGGGGCTATGGAGCAAAAGCCCAAGGTTGGCGTTCGGCTGCACACAGCCGGACACCTACCTTGGGTCGGCGCGCTTTCTGCCCCCGCCTCCCGCCTGAAGGACGCGGGGGACAGAAATCGGTTTGAGGAGAGACTATCAATCCGGAGGGCTGAAAGGCCCCGGCTT
>CAZOMH010000185.1:0-7801 GCA_964580415.1 uncultured Nitrospirales bacterium | reverse complement strand
ATATGCAACCGCAGAACCGGGGCCGTGGAGCTGTACAATCTTGCGTCCGACCCCGACGAGGCGGTAAACCTTGCGCAGCAGCAGCCCGCCACGGTCAAACAGATGAAGGCCCTGCTCAACCGGCATCTCCGTGAGAACGCCCGAAAGAACGGAGCGGACGGTCCCCTCTGGGCCGAACCAGGCGGCTCGGTGCAACAGGGCATGCGCCTTCAGCTTCGCGCCCCCGCGGGGGCGGGCTGCGTGTGGTTCCGGGACGGCCAGCCGCTCGAAGACACACTTCCGCACATAACGGGGACGGGCACATCCCTGCTTTATATCGACCAGCTTGCAGACGCGGACTCGGGCGAATACGAATGCATGTACACGGATTCCGCCGAGATTCTGAGAATATCGAGCCCCTTCAGGGTGGATGTGCGGCCGGCGGACACGCTTCCGGTTTTCGGTTTGGGAACGGCAGCGGGTATGATGGTGCTGTTTGCGGGTCTTGGCGGCCTGATGCTGCGAAGGCGGGGCAAAAGGATTTGGAACGACCAATAGCAGGGAGATGTCATGCGCGCGAAGGGACTGTGCTTATTCTTGTTGGCCGGAACGGCTCTTTTTTCGCAGGGGGTTGCGGCCGGGCAGGCACCCGCACCGGACACTTCCTTCCGCATGCACCGCATCGGCACGTACCGGGGCGAGGCCTGCGGGGTGGGCGACTTCAACAACGACGGCAAACTGGATATTGTTGCACTGCCCTACATCTATCTTGCGCCCGACTTCAGGGAGATGAAGATTTGCGACGTTGAAGGCGAGGTGGGCGGGGACGGCAAAGGCTACCGCTGGGATTTCATGAACGCGCCGCTTGATGTGGACGGCGACGGGCTGCTTGATGTGGTCACCGCCTCCTGGTTTGGCAAGAAGGCGGAATGGCTGAAGAATCCCGGACCGGGCGGCGGTGCATGGACCCGCACGCTTGTGGAAGAGAACGGCAACTACGAGTGCGGCGAGATGTGGGACGTGGACGGCGACGGCAAGGCGAATGAGATACTGCCCGCAGTCATGGGCACCTGCTGGTATGAGGCGGGCACACTGCCCGACGGAAAGCGCGGCGTCGTCAAGCATGTGATTTCGGCCAGGACCATGGCTTGGGGGGTGGGCTGCGGCGATGTGAACGGTGACGGACGGCCCGATGTGCTCCGGCCGGACGCATGGTTCGAGGCGCCCGCCGATCCGCGGACCGGCGAATGGAAAGAGCATGCCTGGGCGCTCGGAGGCAAGGAAGACGGCAAGGTGGACCACACCGCGCCCATTCTCGTCTATGACGTCAACAAGGACGGACTGCCCGACATCATCACCGCCGTGGCGCATGACTACGGCATTTTCTGGTACGAGCAGGTCAGGCAGGGGGACGCCGTTTCCTGGAAGCGCCACCTGATAGACGACACCTGGTCGCAGGCGCACAGCTTGGCCCTGGCCGATCTGGACGGAGACGGCGATCTCGAACTGGTGACGGGCAAGCGGTTCATGGCGCACAACGGCGGTGATCCCGGTGAAACGGAACCGCTGGGCGTGTACTGGTATGACTTGTCCAGGAAGCCGGAGATTACCTGGACCAAACATGTCCTCTCATACAACGAGGGCATCGGGTCGGCCCTGAACCTGGTAGCCGCTGATCTGGACGGTGACGGCGACATAGACATTGTGGTCACCGGCAAATGGGGCGGTCCCGTGTGGTTCGAAAACCTGCGAAAATAGGTGCTCTTAGGCAAGGCTGCCGAGAATGGACGCCAGGGTCATTCGCCAGCCCGGATAGGCTGCGGGCATGATCCCGTAGGTGTATTCATAGGCGACCATGACGGCCTCCTCCACGGAAATTCGTTCCGGTTTTGCCTCGGTGAACGGCAGAAAGTAGAAATACATCGGAAACAGGGTGCCGTCCGTGAGCAGGAGTCCGTAGTCGATGGGCAGCCTGCGGGCGCCCAACCGTTCATAGAATCCGATTCGCCGGACATTTTGGTCATCCGATCCGGCATCTTCGGCGGGGATTTCCAACTCAAAGAACAGTCCGTCCACGCCAAGTACCCCCGACAGGGCGCGCAGTGTCCACCCGCCCAGGCCACCGCCGCGAAACGCCGGGTCCACCGCAAAAAAGTCAAGAAAGAAGTAGCGGGCGCCGTCCACCAGATATCCCATGAGATACGCCGCGCAGAGGCCCGTTTCCCGTGACCGAACGGTAAAGATGCGGTAGTTGCCCCGCAGGAGCAGTTCGCGCAGCAGTTCCTCGGACTTGCGTTCCGCCGCGATGAAGTCTTTGACATAGTGCGGAAGAAGTTCGTCGAGCGTCCCGGCCGGCTCCGGAACCACTTTGTACCGGTCATCGTATGCCGATTGCTCTGCCATGCTGGTCAGTCCTCGCTCTTGGTGCCCCGCCCGGCGCCGCCGCTTGAATATGCGCGTTCCTCCGTGGTTCACTACACGCAGGGTCGCGGCACACAGCATACACTCTTGGCGAGGTGTTCATACAATGGAAATGGCATGGCAGGTATTGCTCATCGGCTTGGCCGCCGGCATCGCCGGCGGCATGTTTGGCATTGGCGGCGGGGCGATCATGGTGCCCGCCATGGTGCTGCTGCTTGGGATGAGCCAGAAATTCTCCACGGGCACGTCTCTTGTTGCGCAGATATTCCCCATCGGCATCCTTGCCGCGGTGGTGTACTACCGGGCCGGAAATGTGAACATCCGGCAGGGAATGCTGCTGGCGGTTGGCCTTGTCCTTGGGAACCTGCTCGGGGCGCTGTTCGCCAATCAGCCCTTCATCAGCGACGAGGTGATGAAGAAGATATACGGGGTCTTCCTGCTGGTCATCGGGGCGCGCTATCTCTTTTGGGATGCCGCAGTGCGGCTGGTGCAGCGTCAGTGATTGTGCGGATGTTTTTCGTTTCGGCAACGGGGTGGCGTATGCCGGCGCGGGCGTTCCCGTCCGCCCGTATGCCGTTCCGGTATTCTGCCGCAGCCGTTTGGCAGCCGCATGCCGGGAGCCGGGCGGTAATGAATGCGGGGGCCAAAGGGGACCTGCTAAAATACGGGGCAGCCGTTTGGGCCTTGCAGGAGACAGCATGATGAGATTTCGGACCGTGTGCCTTGTGTTCCTTGTACTGTTGTCGTGGATGTGCATTTCGCGGGATGCGCACGCCGGTCCCCGGATCGACGTGGTCATCCGTTTTGACGACTACTCTTCCGGCATGGCCACGGACTCGGTTCTGCGTTTCTTTATGCTCTTTGAGAAGCGGTCCATCCCCGTCACGTTTGCGGTGATACCCTTTGGCGGGAATTTTCCGAAAGCTCCCGGCCAGCCTGAACCGCAGCCCCTGACCGAAGAGAAGGCATGGATTCTCAGGCAAATGCTTTCCACGGGCAATTTCGAGGTCGCCCAGCACGGATTCAGCCATGAGGAGAATGCCAAGGATTCGCCGCAGGGCTCCAGTGAGTTTCGCGGCCTTTCGCCGGAGGAGCAGACGGCGCGGATTACCCGCGGCAAAGAACTTCTTGAGAGCCGGCTTGGCATTAGGGTGAACAGTTTCGCGCCGCCCTGGAACACCTATGACGAGAACACTGTCAGCGTGTTGAAAAAGTGCGGATTCCGCGTGTTTTCGCCCGGCGGGCCCGACCCGGCGCTGCAGGCCGGGTATGATATGCCGGTGATTGGGTGCGGAGCGGGCATTCGCACGCTCCGGGCCCGGATCGAGGAGGCGCGAAAGGGAACCGACCCTCATCCTGTCGTCACGGCGCTTTTTCACATTTTTGAGATCAAGGACTTCGAACCGAAGGGAAATCTTACACTTGCGGAACTCGCCGAAACGCTCGACTGGCTGAAGGCCCAGCCGGATGTGCATTGCCGCACATTGGGGGACGCCGCAAAAAAACTGCGGCGCGCAAGTCCCTGCCATGGTGAAGCGGCGCGAAAGCGTTCGTAGTCCCTCATCGTTTGTTGGAGCCGCCGGGGAAGCGCAAGACCCGCGGGGTGCGCCATGGCGTTGTTGAATCCGCCGGCAGGGGGGGGGGTACGGCGGTCCGGACTTCAAAGCAGACGCGGCATCCTGCCGCGTTCATTCTCTTGCGGGCGGGCGTCCCTTACTTCGGCGGAAAAACGACGGCGCGCTGTCTTTTCTGGTAATGGCACACGATGGTGCCGGAAACCGCGAACAGGACCAAATAATAGGCACAAAAGGCATTCTCTGCCAGGCTGGTGTGCGGGCCCGTCACCAACTGGGCAAGGATGTTCTGAATGATGAGAACAGCCCAGACGAGCCATGGCGCTTCGGGGATGGGGTCTTTCTCGTAGTCCGCCGGCAGGGGCCGGGTGGCGATGCGAACAGCCAGGACCGCAAGGCAGATGAAGACCGCGGGGAAGATGATGAGCGAGAAGAAGCGGCTCCAGTATGCCTCGTTGCCGATGTAGATGTTTGCCCATCCCTTGAGGCCGTTCTTGATGGAGAAACCCATGGCCGGCAGCAGTCCGAAATAGACGCCAAACCGTTGGAAATTTGCCGAGGGGATACGGTAGGCCGGGCGGGTGTCGCCGGTGTCGGGACGGTTGACGAGATAGTAGGCAACGCCGTAGGCGATGCCGATGCTGATGCCTCCGGAGGATTCCCAGCAACGCCAGAAGTTGAATTCAATTTCGGGAAAGACGGAGTGCGCCCATTTCCAATTCTGGCACAGGGCCCATCCGGCGCCGTTGAGGAAACCAACCGTCGAAATGAGCGTGACATTCTTCCAGTCACGCCGGATAACTTCGGCAAGCAGGAAGCCGAGGTAAAGCCCGAGATGACCTATGGCAAGGCGGTTGTCGCCGGCCAGCCGCCTGAGGTTGGGGTTGGCAATCAGGTCATTGTACTGCGACTTCAGACTCTTGTAGAGCGGCAGGAAGATTTCCGGATGGGCGGCAAAGAGATGATTGGCAACCAGGACCGCGCCGAGGCCGCAACCGAGGCGCAGTGCCCAGTCTCCGGCGATGCGGGCGGGCGTCGAGGTGCCCTCACGCCGCGCGCCGGTCCAGGCGAGCATGCACGCGCCAAGGCCCGCCCAGGGAGCGCCGGCGATGAACAGCCACAGAAAACCGTAGGCCCGGGATATGGGTACCACCTTGTTGTTGGGCGCGTCCAGCACCAGCTTGCCCTCGAAAAAAGAGGACCACTGCATCCAGCCACGGGCGCCGGCCATGCCGATGCCGGCGGCCAGCGCCAGCACGACCCAGGCCGAGGCGTAGCGTCGTGACTGTTTGGCGCCGGGGTCGCGGGCGATGAACCACCAACCGGCGCCCCAGGTGACGCCCGCAAACACGCACCCGTTAACGGCACCGTACCCGGAACACCCGCGCACCGCCCAGGTCATGCCGCCCAGGGCGGCGAAAAGGAAGGTGGGCAGAACGAGGTCATGAAGGAGGCCGGAGGTTCTGGTACTGCTGTTGTTCATGATTCCGGGTCCCGTTTTTCTCTCGTTCCCAAGTCGAACTTGGGAACGCACTTGTACACGAAGCTTTGCTTCGCGGCGCCGGGGCATGGCCGCGCGCACTCAAAAAGAAAGCCGGGGGTGTTTTTACTCTTTAATGGGAATGGGGCCCATGACCGGGGCGGCCATGTTGGCCTGGTCGACGAGGTTGCAGTAGGGGTTGAGGCCGCGACCGTACCACAGGTGCGGATTTTCGGGCATTCCCTCGACCCAGATGATTGCGACGGACGGATCATCATCGGCGATTTCCTGGTTGAAGACGCACGGCGCGTCGGGACCGTCCGGTCCCGACCCGATACTGAACCCGGAGAGCCGTCCGGCCGCCTTGAGTCCGCCGTTGATATCGGTAAACTTCACGCGCAACTGGCGGCCGTAAGGGGTGCCGGCAACCTGTATCTTTTCTAGGCGCGGTCCGCGCAGGGTCTTTCCCGCGAACAGATCATGTTCCGCGAGGCTGGCCAGGCGGCAGCCGAGGGTTTTATGTCCGGCGGTGCCGATGTGGATGCCGTCATTGAGCGCAAGGTCGATGGCGGAGACGAGCCCGCAGGGGCCAAGTTCGGACTCCAGCGCGAGTTCGTCCGCCTGAATCCTGTTCCATGCCGGGAAGGCGTCAAGTTTCCCCGTGTATCGGCTTATTTGCACATAGTAGAAGGGGAGATCGGCGACGCCGGAATCGGCCCGCATGGCCGTCACGAGCTGCTTCATTTTGTCCCGGTAAACCGGTTGCGCATCGTTGTTGGCGTCCGATTCACCCTGGTACCAGAGCACGCCGCGCACCTTGCCGCCGGCGGCCAAAACCTGTTTGCACATGGAGCCGTAGAGCGAATTGCCTCCCTGGTCCTTCAGGGCGGGGTCCCACTGGGCCATGCTGGTGCCGCCGTGGGCGGAGGCAATGAGCCCCACGGGACGACCGGTGCGCCTGACCATTTCCTTGGCGAAGGCAATACCCAGTCCGGCGCCCTTGCCGCCGTCGCGCCAGTCGCTTATGGCCTTCTGGCGCTCTTCGTCCGTCTTGAAATTGGCGTGTACCGGATCGGGTGATTCGGCCAGCGTGTGAAGCGGTTCCTGGGCAAGACGCCACTCGTAGTTCATGGCGAAAGTGTGTACCTGCGGGTGCGGTTCCTCGACGTTTACCCGGTTGCCCACACCCTGCATGTTGGACTGCCCGGCCAGCACCCACACGTCGCCGACAAGCACGTCGGGGACGGCGGTCTGTTCCAGCGCCGTGCCCGCGTCGTTGATGAGGCGCAGTTCGACGCGGTAAGGACCGCCCGCAGGCGCGCTGTCAAAAGTGGCGGACCATGCGCCTCCGGGCGTCTTTCCCAATTCGGTCCAGGGAAACACCTCTTTTTGCACGCCCAGGATGCGCAGTTGCACCGTACCGGCCGCATCGGTGGTGCCGGACAGCGCCAGTGTGCCCCTGCCTTCGTTGTTGCACTGGACAACCTGGCAGGGCACAAGGCCCGACTGCACGGTGAGCGCCGAAGCGCTGAGTGCGGCAAGGAAAAGGCAGGCGGCAACCATCCAAAACAGGCCCGGGCTACGCATGGCAGAATCTCCTCGTTGTTATTCTATATCCGCGGCGCGCTCCAAACGGGACGCGACGGCAGAACATCATATGGACTGCGGTGGCAGAGCGAAGCGCCGACACCGCTTTGGCTGATGACATGCCGGGCCGGTCAAAGCATCGTTGTTGCCGCCGCGTTCCCGAAGGCGCCGAAAGTTCCGGCGCATAGCGCCCCGGAGGACGCATTTTTGCGGGTTCACGGCCCTGCTATCCCAGCGGGGCCAGAACACGGTTGGCATTTTCGATGACGGCGGGGTTGTCGCAGGCGGCGACCACTGCCTTGAGCGCATTGACGGCGCGGGTTTTGCCGTCCCCGCCGGTTTTCGCAACTTCCGCCGAAACGGTGATGATGGCCGAGCCGGCCTCGTTCTTCACCTGTGCGTCCTGCAGGAAGGGCAGGAGCGCGTCGAGCGACTGGACGGTCTTGAGCGTGCCCCATGCGGCGAGCACCTGCCATTTTTCCTCGGGTTGCCTGGTCAATTCCATGGCGGTGGCGAGCATGGCGGCCTTGTCCGCGGGAACGGTGACGGTGCGGGCAAGGCGGATGTATCCGCGCAGGCCGAGCACGTGCCGGTTTTCCTGGTCGCTCTTGGCCAGTTCGAGCAGTTGCGGTGCGGCGTCGGCCGTGGGCCAGTCGGACAGTTCCCGCAGGGCCTCGTTGCGGAACGTTTCGTCGTTGTCGTTGAGCGACTGTACGACGCACGCCAGCGCCTTGGCGCCGCCGGCGCGTCCAACGGCGCG
>CAZOMH010000184.1:0-7806 GCA_964580415.1 uncultured Nitrospirales bacterium | reverse complement strand
GGCCGCCGCCAAGAAGTAGTAACCGTCTGCGACGCCCGTCGCGCGGGCTGGCCCGCGCGACGGCGTCGGACGACTTGCTCTTCAGCAATTGAAGCCCGTGCCTGGTCTTTGGCGGGTCTCCACAAAGGTGGACACGCCCGGATGCGGCACGGGCTAACTGTTTTTTCGCTTGAGGGCGGCGTGCGGCGCGGGTACAATGACTGTCGGGCGCATGCACCGCGCGCCGCAACCATACCGGAGGTTACACACGCACATGAAGACCGATCTCAGCCGCCGCGCATTTCTCACCGGCACCGCCGGCACCGCCGCCGGATTGGCGCTTGCCGCCGCATCCGCGCACGCACAGGACACTCCGCCCCGGTACCAGAAGGGCGCCAGCCCATGGCCGATGGCGCTTAACGCAAGCACCATCCGGCCGGCCAACGTGAAGACGAAAATCGATGCGGCCGCAAAAGCGGGCTGGGACGCCATCGAACTGTGGATCAGCGACCTGGAAGACCACGAAAAGGACGGCGGCAGCCTCAAGGACCTCGGCAGGGAGATCGCGGACCGCGGCATGTTCGTGCCCAATATCATCGGCCTGTGGGAGTGCATGCCGATGGACGACGCCGAGTTTCAAAAATCCCTTGAGGCCACGCGCGGGCGCATGCGCCGGGCGTCCGACGTGGGATCGAGATTTGTGGCCGCCATTCCGGCGCCCGACCGGCCCGACTTTGATTTGAAAACCGCGTCGGCGCGCTACCGCGAACTGATGCGCATCGGCCGCGAGGACTATAACATCCGGGTCGCGTTTGAGTTTGTGGGGTTCATGAAGAGCGTCAGCAGGCTCGGCCAGGCGTCCGGCGTCGCCATGGACTCCGATGATCCCGCGGCATGCCTTATCGCCGACACCTTCCACATGTTCCGCGGCGGCGGCGGATTCAACGGGCTCAAGAAGATTCAGGGCGACTTCATCGCCGACTTTCACTGGAACGACGTAAACAACGAAGTTCCGCGGGAACAGCAGGGCGACGAGCACCGCCTCTATCCCGGCGACGGCATTCTCCCGCTGGACCAGGTGCTCAAAGACCTGAAGGCCATCGGATACAAGCGCACGCTCTCGCTGGAGATATTCAGGAAAGAATACTGGGCCATGGACCCCTACGAGGTGGCCGTCACGGGTCTGCGCAAGATGAACGAGTGCGTCGCCAAGGCGGGCGTGTAGGCGCGGGCGCAAAACAGGGGCAGACACGTCTCCGCTTCGCTCCGCTCGCGTCCGTCCCTGTCTTGCTGGAAAAGGGCCGCGCTGCAAAGGTCATTCCACCAGAAGGAACACGGCATGGACGGCAAGGATCGTGTGAATCGGAGAGAGTTCATGGCGCAGGCGGGTTTCTGCACCGCAGCCATGACGGCGGCAACGGGTTCCGCAAATGCCCAGGACGCCCCCCCGAAACCGGCTGAACTTCTCCCCACCGTCCAAGTGGGCAAGTACGCCGTGACACGGCTTGTCACGGGCTACAACCCCGTCGGGGGATATTCCCACGCCACAAGCAACCTGTCCACCCACATGCGCGAGTGGTTCACGGTCGATCGGACAGTCGAGTTTCTCAGACACTCGGAGGCGCAGGGAATCAACACGTTCCAGTTTGATCCCACCGACAAGGTCGAAAAGGTGCTGGAGGCGCTGTGGAAAACAGACAGCAAACTCCGGTTCATCTGTCTGACCACCGAAAGTTTCGGCGGGCTGTCCGCGGCGCGCATCCTGGAATTAAAGCCAATCGCACTCTCCCACCACGGCGGCGTGACCGACTCCCTGTTCCGCTCGGGACAGGCGGAAAAGGTCCATGATTTCGTCAAAAAGGCGCACGATATGGGCGTCATGGCCGGTGTCTCGGCCCACAACCCGGACAACGTCAAGCGCATGGCGGACGAGGGGTGGGAGAACGACTTCTTCATGACCTGTTTCCATAACCTCACCCGCACCCGGGAGGAAATGGAGAAGGAGTTCGGCGCGATCCCTGTCGGCGAGCCCTTTGTCGAGTCCGACCCGCCCCGCATGGCCGCCGTCATCCGGCAGGTGGACAAACCCTGCCTGGCGTTCAAGATTCTCGCGGCCGGCCGCCGCTGCGATTCACAGGGTGCCGTGGACGCGGCGTTCCGCTGGGCCTTTGAGAACATCAAGAAGACCGACGCGGTCATCGTGGGCATGTTTCCGCAGTACCAGGACGAAGTTGCCCTGAACGCCGAGTTCACCCGAAAGCACGGGCAGGTGTAACCGTTTGTCAATTCGCTCTGTAGTCAACAGTCACCGAGTATGTTACAATGCTGTCAGTAAAGGGAGAGCCGCGTGGTGTTAGAGCTAGAGCATAACTTGATAGGCTTGGGCGCATATTCAATCCCCGAAGCCGCAAGACTAACGCGTTCAAACCCAAGTACTTTGTACTCGTGGTTCAAGAGAGGAACGCGAAGAGAATCCTCCCGCATTTTCGAAAGTGATTATTCGGGCAGTGAATTCGAGTGGGCGATAAGCTTCTTTGACCTTGTCGACGTCAAGATCGCTGTTGAACTCAGACGTAAGGACGTCTCGATGCAGAAAGTTCGTAAGGTCTACGAGAAACTCGCTGCTTCTTGGGACGTTTCTCATCCTTTCTGCTACAAACGCTTCTACGCAGGAACCGGCGATGTATATGCTGAGATAGAAACTGCGGATGGCGGCAAGATGTTGATTGATGTACTTTCAGATCAAGGTTTCGATCAGACTGTTATGAAACCGTTCCTCCGGACCCTTGAGTTTAACCTTCAGACTGACCGGGCAGAGCAATGGACAATTGCGGAAGGAATTCTACTGGACCCCGGCATCCGATTTGGTGAACCATTGGTACGGGACTCCCGGATTCCGGCGGAGGTAGTTGCCAACACTTATTATTGTGAAGGCAAGGACGAGCGATTCACCGCAAGTCTTTATGGCCTATCCGTACAGGATGTTCGCAACGCAGTTACCTTCCATGAAACATTTGGAAAGCGTGCCGCGTGAAGCACCCCTACCTCATTGATGAATGTCTGGGCAAACCAATGGCGGATATCCTTGGAGCCTGTGCGAAGGACTTTGATTTTAAGCTTTTGACGACCTATTTTCCTTACTCCATGAAGGACTTGGACTGGTTGCCGCAGATTGCTGAGATGAGGCCGCAGCCCGTCATTCTTTCTTCTGACTTCAAAATGTCAAAACGCAAGCTAGAGATCTACGCATTTCGGCAATACAGCCTAACAGCTGTCTTGATGATGGGCTTTGAGAACGCTCTGCACAAAATGGTTTTTAGAGAACGCGTGTGGCGAATACTGCGCGGATGGCCACAAATAGAGAAGGCTCTCGACGTCCCACACCCGGTGATCGTTGGCTTTCACATATATTCCGGCCAGATAACGATCCTTTAGACTCCTCACTTTTCAGGGTCGAAAGATGACATTCTACTTCGTCGTAACTCTCATTTGGCCCGGGGATTTTGGGATGCATGAAGAAAGGAAGAGTGGTTGGCTGGGTCGCCAAGTCGCTTGTGTCGGGCCTGAATCCAGAAAAACGGCTAAGGGCATAGGCGACCCGCGCACACTCGTTTCATGAACGGTGTGGAACTGAACCGCGGGCGACGCAGTGCTTGATTCGTCTTCACCCTATTCCCCAAAATGACACTGTGCGGTCCGGAGACCGCACAGTCGCAACATCCCGGCGGGGAACATAACAGTCATGCTAGCGCGGGTACAGTCGTGCGCGGTGTTGGGGATAGACGCCTATCCGCTTGCGGTGGAGGTGGACATCCGGCCCGGCGAAAACAAGATCAAGATGGTGGGCCTGCCCGACACGGCGGTGAAGGAAAGCGAGGACCGTGTGTCTTCGGCGCTGCGCAATTCGGGTTTTCGCGTGCCGCGCGGCGTGGTCATCGTCAATCTTGCCCCGGCCGACATGCGCAAGCAGGGCAGCGCGTTGGACCTTCCCATCGCGGCGGGCATGCTGGCCGCAAGCGGCCAACTCAACGGAATCCGGCTGGAGGAGTACGCCCTGGTCGGCGAACTGGCGCTGGACGGGTCGGTGCGCTCCGTGCCGGGCGCGCTTTCCATGGCCATTGCGGCGCGCGACCTGGGCCTGCGCGGCATCGTGCTGCCCGCGGAGAACGCCGACGAAGCGGGCGTGGTGGACCGCATTGAAATCATCCCTGTTGTACGGCTCAACGACGCCCATGCGTTTCTTTCGGGCCAGCAGGAATTGGCACCGCGGGTCACCGACATCAACGCGGCCTTTGCCGCGGCAAAGCACAGCACTCCGGACCTCAGCGACGTGAAGGGGCAGGCGCACGTGAAGCGCGCGCTGACGGTGGCGGCGGCAGGCGGGCACAACCTCCTGATGATTGGTCCTCCGGGCACGGGCAAGACGATGCTCGCTTCCCGTTTGCCCGGAATCCTTCCCGAAATGGCCTTTGAGGAATCACTGGAGACGACGCGCATCTACAGCATCACGCCCATGACGGGCCGCCGTGACGCGCTCATCGTCACCCGTCCATTCCGCTGCCCGCATCACACCTCCACGACGGTCTCCATCGCGGGCGGCGGCGCGGGGACGATGGCCTATCCGGGCGAGGTGAGCCTGGCGCACAACGGCGTGCTGTTTCTGGACGAGTTGCCCGAGTTCAACCGGGCCGCGCTGGAGGTGCTGCGCCAGCCGCTGGAAGAGGGTCTGGTTCATATCCGCCGCGCCAGTTATTCCGTCACCTATCCGAGCCGCTTTATGCTCGTGGTGGCGATGAACCCCTGCCCCTGCGGGTGCCGCACGGACCCGCGCAAGGTGTGCCGCTGTTCGACGGGCGATGTGCAGCGCTACATGGGCCGCATCTCGGGACCGCTGCTGGACCGCATCGACATCCACGTGGACGTGCCCGCATTATCGTTTGAGGAGATGACCGACGACCGGCCCTCCGGGCCGACCAGTGCCGAGGTGCGCGCGCAGGTGCAGACCGCGCGGGACCGCCAGCGCGCCCGGCTCGGCGGCAGGCACACCTGCAACGCCCATCTGGACACCAAGGCCATCCGCAAGCATTGTCAGATGACCGACGGCGCGAAGTCGGTGCTGGAAATGGCGCTGCGCCAACTGGCGCTCAGCGCCCGCGCCTACGACAAGGTGCTGCGCGTGTCGCGCACGCTCGCCGACCTGGAAGGCGCGGAGACCATCGCCGAGAACCACGTTTCCGAGGCGGTGCAGTACCGCTCGCTCGACCGCGAGATGTTTGGAACGGCGTAAACAACATCGTTTCCCGCAGGGACACGCGAAGGGAGTCGAACGCATGACAGGCAAAGCACGGGCGTTTGGCATGTTGGCCGCGGTCTTCTTGTGCCTTTCGGGACACGCTCACGCGGCGGGGGAAGCGGTATCCCCGGAGCCGGGCGAGACCCGCGGCGGGTGGGCAAAATGGGCGCAGAATCCCGTGCTGGGCGGGCCGCTTGGCACCTGTTTTGACATCGCGGTCCTCAAGGAGGACGCCGTGTTCCGGATGTGGTTTTCCTGGCGTCCGAAACAGAGCGTCGCCCTTGTTGAGAGCAGCGACGGGATACACTGGAGCGAACCCGTTATTGTGTTGCCGCCGAACCGGGACACCGCATGGGAAAAGGATTTGAACCGTCCGGCGGTTTTGAAACGGGACGGCCGGTACCACATGTGGTACACCGGCCAGGCGGACGATCATTCGCGCATTGGTTACGCCGTGAGCCCCGATGGAAAGACCTGGACACGCATGAGCGCCGCACCGGTCCTGTCGCCCGAACTGCCCTGGGAAAAAGTCGCCGTGATGTGTCCGCATGTGCTTTGGGATGCGGAACACGGCCAGTACCGCATGTGGTACAGCGGCGGCGAACAGGGGGAGCCCGATGCCATCGGTTACGCCACCAGTCCGGACGGCCTGCAATGGACGCGTTACGGGGCAAACCCCGTATTCACGCCGGACCCGGCCGGCGACTGGGAGAAGAACCGCGTCACCGCATGCCAGGTCATTCTGGTGGATGGGTGGCATGTCATGTTCTACATCGGATTCCGCGACGTGGAACATGCCCGGATAGGCATCGCCCGCTCCCGTGATGGCATCACCGGATGGGAACGGCTTGACGCCAATCCCGTTATCCTGCCCGGCAGGGGCAGATGGGATGCAGATGCGTGCTACAAACCCTTTGCCGTACTGGACAAGGACCGGTGGATGCTTTGGTACAACGGCCGCCATGGCGGCCTTGAGCAGATAGGCCTTGCCACGCACGAAGGCAAAGACCTGGGTTTCGACAAAACCCCGTAAGGGCGTCTCCATGATGAACGAACGCGCAAACCATTTTGGAGTATGCCGTGAAGTTCACGTCGTTGGCCGCCTGGGTCCTGTTGGCGGTTGCATTGTCCGCTCCATGCGCTCTTGCCGGGAACGTGCCGGGGCCTTTCGCTGATGCCGCGCTTCTTTGCACTGTCCATGGACGGTGCGGTAGAGTCGCGGGGGCAACCGCAACCGGAGACAGCAGCAACCCATGGCGTCCGAGAACAATCCCACCGGCGGCCCTTCGCGCGGACATGTGCGGCGCATGTTCGACGAAATTTCGGGCACCTACGACCTCAACAACCGGGTGTTGTCGATGCGGCGCGATGTCGTCTGGCGGCGCCGTCTGACGGCCCTGCTGCCGGACGGTCCGGCCCCTCCGCGCCTGCTTGACCTGGCCACGGGCACCTGCGACGTGCTTCTCGCGGCGCACCGTGCCGGACGTGCCGCGCCCGGGAGCATCGGCGCCGATTTTTCGGCGGGCATGCTGCGCGAGGGCGCAAAGAAACTGGAACGGGCGAACTTGGACGGCCCGCCCGCGCTGGTGCGCGCCGATGCCACGCGCATGGGTTTCGCCGACGCGGCTTTTGACGCGGTGACCATTGCTTTCGGCATCCGCAACGTGCTGGATGTGGACGGCGCATTGCGCGAGATGTGCCGGGTGCTCCGGCCCGGCGGGCGTGTGGTCATCCTCGAGTTCTCCATGCCCGGCAATGCGCTCCTTCGCGCCGGGTACCTCCTCTATTTTCGCCACGTTTTGCCGAGGCTGGGCGGGCTCGTCTCCGGAAAACCGGACGCCTACCGTTATCTCAACCAGAGTGTGGAATCATTTCCTTATGGCCGCGCGTTTTGCGGGTGCATGGAACGGGCCGGATTCGTTGAGGTGACCGCCCGCCCGCTGTCCTTTGGCATTGCAACACTCTACACCGGGCTGCGGCCCGCCGTGTGAACCGGGAGTACGGCAATATGCGTTTGTTCGCCGTCGTGATGGTTTTGGCGTCGTGCGGCGCCGTGCGGGTCGCCGACCCGGCTGCTGCCCCGCCTCTTGCCCCTCCGGCCGCCCAACCGGCAACGGAGTATCGGCCCGAAGACTGGGCCGAACCGGTGACACAGGCCGGCCGGCAGTTCGATCTGCTGAATCTGTTTGCCAAGGCCAGCCATTTTGGCGGGATTACGGTTAGAATTCCCGGCGAATTGCAGCGCGTGCCACTGGAACCGCTGGGACTGCAAAAGTTGGAAAAGAAGGGTGTGGAACTGTATTTGAAGGAGGTCACCTTTCGCGATCTGGACTTTTCCCGTGACGAGAAGCCGGTGTGGCTGGAAACCCGCCCCGTTTTGCCCTCGGTCATGCGTTTTTCCACGCTGGGCGCTTCGCTCGAGATGAAGACCAAGGCCGGTACCATTCCTTTTGGCGCCGTTTTTCGCGACGGAGTGCTGCCGTTTGATTTCGAATTTCGGAAAGACGGTTACGATCTCGGCCTGCTTCCGCAAC
>CAZOMH010000183.1:0-7810 GCA_964580415.1 uncultured Nitrospirales bacterium | reverse complement strand
AACGGACCGATGTCGACGCTGATGAAGCACCTGACGGAAAAGCTGGTGCCGCCTCGCAAGCGTCGTGCGGATCTGAACATCCCGGAGTCGCTGGAAAAGATCGTCCTCAAGGCGATGGCGCAGCAGAAGGAAAACCGCTACGCGAGCATGGACGAGCTGGCGAACGTTCTTCAGGAGCTGATCGACAGCGGAACGCTTCCTCCTGACCCGGCGATGATGCGGCCTTCTTCGTCGCTGCAAACGGTGGCTACGTCGCCGTCACCGGGGACGCCGAGCGCTCAGCCAGAGCTGTCGCCACTAACGTCGGGAGACATGTTCGCTCCGACGCTGCAAGCGGCGATTCCGAGCAAGGCGGACATTGCGAAGGAAAAGGCGCGGCTCAAAGAGAATCCGTCGGGGATTGAGCCAAAGCCACACCTTGCGACCGAGCGAGTGCCGCCGATTGTGCTGTCGAAGCGCTCATCGCTGCCGGTGGTGCTGCTTGGGGTGGCGGGTGTGATGGTGCTGCTGCTCGTGGCGGTGCTGGCGGTGAAGCTGGGCGGAGGTAGCAAGTCGCACGCCACCGAGGCTGCGGATCTGGGCGCAGGGAAGTCCGTGATGCCGTCGCTGGGCGAGCCTGCCGCACCCAAAGAGCAGAAGATTTCCTTCGAGAATCAGTCGACCGGTAAGGTGACGCTGCTGTGTGGGTCGAAGAAGAACTGCATTCTCGATGTCGGCAAGTCGTGTGAGCTGGTGCTGCCCGAAGACACCAAATGCGAAGCGAGTGCGACGGGATTTCGCAGTCAGTCCGTCGATGTGGCCGATGCGATTCGCGGTGCCGGGAAAGGCAAAGCGGTGCTGATTCCGATTCAGCTCGACGCGGACAAGCCAGCGGGCAAAGCGGGCAAGGTCAAAAAGACCAAGGCGAAGAGCAAGAAGCGGTAGCGCGTTCGGGTTGTGGCGCACGCCTGGGTGCGTCGGAGCGGTTGCCCAAGCAGCCCCAGTTGCGGTACACCGCAGGGCATGGAGACTGCTGCTAAGACTGAATCTACGCACCCGGTACCGTCGTCGTTTGAGACCTCTCCGGCGCAATATCGTCACTGGAAGCTGGAGCTTGACGGTGACGTGGCGGTCGACCAGCGTTATGTCCACGGTCTGCCATTCGCCGGCGGGTTTTTCGGCGGAGACCAGGGGCTGAAGGCGGCTGTAGATGGCGCACATGTTGTGCGGGTCGCCGGGCTTGCCGTAGCTGTCGAGCATCTGCACTTCATAGATGCCGCGCAGGTAGACGCCGCTGTTGCCGTCTTTGGTCATGTTCACTTCAAAGCTGAGATTGAAGTCCTCGAATTCTTTTTCCGTGCGGATATTGCCGTAACTGAGATGGGGTTTGCCCTCTTCCTGTTTGGGATCGTTGGTCAAAACGCCCTTGGAAACGCTCCAGCCGTTCTTGAGGCCGCCGAACAGTTTCCAACCCTTGAGGTCCTTGCCGCTGAACAGCTTGACGGGCTTGCCGAACTTCACTTTGGAAAGATCGGGCGCGGGCGGCAGCGGGGGAATGCGCTTGCCGGTGAACTCGGACTTGTCCAGCCCGGTGCCGTCCGATTTGGGATTGACCGACACGCCCTTGAGTTCATCGCCGCTCACGGTGCAGAGCAGCGTTTCGGGAAAGGACTGCTTTGCGACCACCTTGCCTGCGGCGTCCTTGCGTTCAACCGCGTGAAGGCGCGTTACGCAGAGGGTGGTTCCGTCCATGTACACGGCGTCAACAGGCACCACGCTGCCGCCGTACCACAGGACACTTGCATCGAGCCAGCCTTTGTCCTTGTCGACACCGAGCCAGCCGGCCCCCTTGTTCGGCAGGTCCAGCGCCCAGCGGCCGATAAAGGGTTCCGCCGCGGTTTGGGCCATGGCTGTTCCGGTGCAGAGCACAGCCAGCGACATCAGCAACGCGAGTTGCGGGACTCGTTTCATATCTGTTCTCCTTCGTTGTGTGTTTGGGGTCGGTCTTTGGACGGTCCATCTTGGCCGAAGGTGTCGGCTGTTTTCCAGTCTTCTCCGGGAATTGCCTGCGATCTTTGCGAAAAGCACTCAATACAGGCGCAAAGCACCGCCGATTTCTCATGACTATTGAACAATTCGATGGTATGCTAAGAGCAGGAGACTTTGGGCGCATGACCGCACTCTTGGAACCGAAGGGAATCATCGGGCGGATGCTGCACCGGCTGGACGCGGTGCGGAGGCGGCGGCGTGCGCGGGCGGCACTGGTGGCGGCGGATTTGCTCGCATTCGAGGACGCCTATGCGCGCCACTATATTCCCGGCGAAACCAAAGTGCCGGACGTGGGCCGTCCTTTTCTGCTGCGCCCCCGGCGGCTGCGTCCGCGCGGCGGCGTGGTGGTAACGCACGGTTTCCTTGCGGCTCCGATGGAGGTGCGCGCGCTGGGCGAGGCGCTGTGCCGCGCGGGCTATGTGGTCTACGGCGTGCGTCTGGCGGGGCACGGCACTGCCCCGGAGGACATTGCGCTGCGCCCGTGGGACGAGTGGTACGGGTCGCTGGAGCACGGGGTGGCCGTTCTTGAAACCTTCACGGACAAGATCGCGCTGTGCGGTTTTTCCATCGGCGGATGCCTGTCCCTGATTGGCGCGGCCCGAATGTCGGCGCGGGTGTCCGCAGTGGTGTCCATCTGCGCGCCGCTCTATGTGCGGCGCTACTCAATACGGCTCGTGCCTTCCATCGTGGGGATAAACTCGCTGCTGCGGAAGGTGGGGGCCGACCGTTTCCGCTGGGAGTATGTGGAGAACCACCCGGAAAACCAGCACATCAACTATGCGCGCAATCCGCTCACGGCGGCCAAGGAACTGGTGACGATCATGGCGGAGACGGAACGGCTGCTGCCGACAATAACGATTCCGGCGCTGGTGATCCAGGCCTCGCGGGACACGACGGTGCATCCGGACAGCGGCCCCGACATTTTTGGACGGCTGGGTTCGCCGCACAAGGAACTGACCATCTTTGAGCGGGGCCGCCACGGCATTGTCAACGGAGAGGACAGCGCGGAGGTGTATTCGCGGGTTGAACAGTTCCTCGGGCAGGCGCTGCATCTTCCGCGCGAACAACGGCCGGTGGAGACCATTCCCGAGCAGGACCCGGCGGCGGAAGTGGAAGACGCGCCGGCATCCTCGGCCGGTTAGCGGAGCGGACTAGCGGTGGAATTCGTTGGTCATGGAGGGCGGCTTGCTTCGGGAGACGGGCCGGTCGGTGCTGCGGTCCAGCACCTGAACGTCGTATGAACCGGCAAACAGCACCACTTCCATGTCGGTCAGCCATTGTCCTATGGCGATGACACCGCCCTTGTGCAGTGTGTAGGGATCGTCGTCGTAGATGAAGTTGACCACGTAGTCGCCCTGATTGACAAACACCGACTGCGCGCCGCCGGGCGCAATGGTCACCTCGGCGGAGCCTTCCTTCGAAACGACGGCCGCCTTTACGCGGCTTTCCGCGGTGTTGCGGAGGCGGATTTCATAGCTGCCATCCCGCAGCCGGTGAAGATTGCGCGGCAATTGGGCTCTTGGGTTGTAGGAGCGGTCGCTCTTGCTGTCGCCGTTCTCGGCTTCACGTTCCCGCCGCGCCGTGCCTGCCACCGTGACACGGCCCTTGCGCGGTCCGGGCGGGGTGGTCCCGGCGTCGTTGCCGGTCTTCGTGTCGTCCTTGGCCGGTTCGTCGTCCGCAACTGTGCCGGCCTTTTCACCGGTCTTCTTGTCGGTGCCCGCCGCGGACTTTTCCTTTGCCGGAGCTTCTTCGGATTCCCCCTCCGCGCTCTCGCCTTCTTTGCCCTTGTCGGCGGTCTTGGCGACAAAGAGCCCTGTCTTGCGCACAAGCTTGCCGGATTCAAAGCGTGCGGTGAAACTGGACCCGGAAGCATCGCGCCAAGTGTAGATGTTTACGCTGGCCCCGCTCTTGCTTATGGGCTGCGCGTCAATGCCGATGCTGTTCACAACCTCTTCGAAGGACATGCCGGTGCGTATGCCGTCGTAGAGGTCCTTGTCGATGGTCTTCTTCTCATCCCCGCCGACAGGCACCTCTCCCCCGTCCGCGGAGATAATGCTTTTGCGGATGAGTTTGCCGTCTTCAAACCGGGCAAGAAAGCTGACTCCCGACTCGTTCCACCGGTAAACGGTGCTGGCCTTGTCCGTGCCGGCGATCAGGGCGCCGGGGGCGCCTATTTTTTCCCGCACCTCGTTGACCGTCATGCCTTCGCGTATGGCCTTCACCCCGTCCAGCGTAAGCACCGGCGCCCTTGTCGCCGCCGCCTTCTTGGATGCCACCGCCTTCTTGGACGCCTCGGCGATGGCCTCGGCGGAAGGCGCGGGCGGGGCAGCGGGCGTCTGAACAGCGGGTCCGGGAGAGGGGCTTGCCGGGGTCTGGACGGCGGGCGCGGGCATGGGTGACGGAGGCGTCTGCACCATGGGCCCGGCAGGAGCGGCAGGCTTGCCGCTGCATGAGGAAAAGCACCCGGGCAACAGGGATGCGCAGGCCAGAAGCGCCGCCACCGTGACAGTGCGGAGCGTTCCAGCGCGATTTTCTACGGCAAAGGACAACATAAGGCCAAAACCTTCCACATGGCCCGGACAAAGACCGGGCGCCAAAGTAGTATCCTACGCTTTGCCCGCGTTTGCAAGCAATATCAGTCCGCGGCTGCCCCCAATCCGCACTTGATTTTCGGCTGGTTGTAAGGAAACCCAATAAGCACGCGCTTTGTGGCTGCGGCGAGGACGCCGCAGCCACGAAACGTATGTGCATGCGCCATCCCATCACAGACAATTCTTACGTGCGGATTCTGGACTGCGTCCTCCAATTGTGCGTCCCGCCGCCCTTATGCTAAAATATGGGTGTCGTTGCAACGCCTGAGGCGTTTGCCATGCGCCCGCTCGGAGCAGAACTCCCTGCGGGGCAGGGCTTTGTTTTGCACCCAACCGCAAGGTGTTTCCGAGCGGAAAGGCATGCGCACCGCATGGGTTTGAGTCTGTGAATGCATGGCTCCCTTTCCGTACTGTTTGGCGGAAAGGGAGCTTTTTTTGTTCGCACGGAGAACGCATGATGGAAAAGAGAATAGGCATCGTGGGCATCGTGATTGAGGATATCGCCTGCACGGAGCGGGTCAACGCCGTGCTGCACGAATACGCGGGACTCATTGTGGGCCGCATGGGAATTCCCTACCGGGAACGCGGCGTGTCGGTTATCGCGCTTATTGTGGACGGCACCAACGACGATATCAGCGCGCTTACGGGCCGGCTGGGCCGGGTTTCGGGCGCATCGGTGAAGTCGATGATCACCAAGGAAAATCATCCGGCATTGTGACAGTGAAACACCACGCGGGAACGCCCGGTCCGCCCGACGCGGCCGTTTCTGCGACGCGATAACATGGAGCCTGAACGCGGGCACGGCGCGCGGCCGCGGCGGGATTTCAAAAGGAGCAAGCGCATGTACAACGTAAAATCCATGAAAGCGACCGAGTTCATTGACGACGGTGAAATTCTGGAGTCGCTGGACGCCGCCCGGAAGCTTGTCGGTGACGCCGCGGAGATTGACCGCATCCTTGAGAAGGCGCTGTCCTGCGCCGGATTGACCCACCGGGAGGCGTCGGTGCTCCTGGAAATTGACGACGATGCAACCCTGGAAAAGATGTACGCCATCGCCCGCAGGGTCAAGGAACAGATTTACGGCAAGCGCATTGTTCTGTTCGCCCCGCTCTATCTGTCGAGCTACTGCGTGAACAACTGCAAGTACTGCGGCTACCGGTGCGCGAACCAGATCGGCAGGCACCAGTTGAGCCAGGAGGAACTGCGCGCCGAGATAAGGGCGCTGGAGGCCATGGGACACAAGCGCCTTCTCCTTGAGGCGGGGGAAGACGACGACAAGTGCCCGATTGACTACATCCTGGAATGCATCAAGACAATCTACAGCGAGAAATTCAAGAACGGTTCCATCCGCAGGGTGAATGTGGACATCGCCGCAACCACGGAGGAGAACTACAGGAAGCTGAAGGAGGCGGCCATAGGCACCTACCTCCTGTTTCAGGAGAGCTACCACAAGCCGACCTACCTGGCGCTGCACAGCGGCCCCAAGCGCGACTACGAGTGGCACACGGAGGCCATGGACCGCGCGGTGCGCGGCGGCATTGACGATGTGGGTATCGGGCCCCTGTACGGATTGTACGAGTACCGCTATGAGACGGTTGCCCTGCTGATGCATGCGGAGCACCTGGAGGCGGTCAACGGGGTGGGTCCGCACACGATTTCCTTCCCGCGGCTCCTTCCGGCGGAGGGTGTGAACTACGACGAGTTTCCCCACGTGGTGAACGACCGCGATTTCAAGAAGCTGGTCGCGGTCATCCGGTTGGCCGTTCCTTATACCGGCATGATCCTGTCCACGCGCGAAAGCGCCGAGTTCCGCAGGGAACTGCTGGAAATCGGCATTTCCCAGATGAGCGCCGGTTCCTGCGTCGGCGTGGGCGGATACGCCGCCCGGAACACGGTTGACCACCAGGGAAACGAGGAGAAACCGCAGTTCAACCTGGCGGACCACCGCAAGCCGGCCGATGTCATCAAGGGCCTCGTGCAGGACGGCTATGTCCCAAGCTACTGCACCGCCTGCTACCGCGAGGGGCGCACGGGCGACCGTTTCATGCCCCTGGCGAAGTCGGGCCAAATCGGAAACTTCTGCCTGCCCAACGCCCTGCTCACCTTTGAGGAGTACCTGACCGATTACGCCGACGAGGACCTGCGCACAATGGGCCAGGAGATGATCTCCAGGGAGATCCTGAACGTTCCCAACGAGAAACGGCGCGCAAAGGCGCTCGACTATCTCAGCCGCATCCGCGCAGGCGAGCGGGATTTGAGGTTCTAAGCGAAACGCTGCATTTGGGACAGCCGCCCTCGGCTGTCGGCCCCCGGGCATTGGTTGCAGGACGACAGGCGTGGGCGCCTGTCCCACATTTTTCTTCTGGTGGCACATTTCAGTCCAGCGGCAGGCCGTCCTGTGTCCATACCGTGAGGTTCTTTAGATTCTGGTCGCGGCGCGGCAGGAACAGCGCCAGCGCGTAGCCCAGCACGAACATGACCACGTTGCCCGCGATGCCGGTGTAGTAGGAGTCAAAGTGTGCGTTGAGCGTTACCGTGACTCCTGCCGGCAGCCAGCCCAGCCCTGAGGCGGAGATGAACAGGGAGAAGAGCACCGCAAAGGCAATGCCGACGCCCACGGCGCGGCCGTCGCCGCGCTTGGTGAAGAAGCCGAGCATATAAAGCCCCACAAGCCCGCCCGCGATAATGGACTGGAACTCCGTCCAGAGGTCCTGCAGGGTCATGGTGTCGGCCTTGAACAGGAGGTAGGCGCCGCCGACCATGATGACCGAGGACACCAGCGTCACGCCCCGCGCAACGCGCACGTGGTGCGTGTCGTCGCGGCCCGTGGACATGTGGCGCTTGTAGAGGTCCGTGACCGCCACGGCGGAGATGGAGTTCATGGCGGACGACATGCTCGACATGGCCGCCGCGAGCACGGCCGCCACGACGATGCCGCCCGTGCCGGGCGGCAGTTGGGTCGTCACGAAGTACGGCAGGATTTCCTCGGCCTTGCGCGTGCCCGCGAGCATGGCCGCCGCGGCCGGATCGGGAAACACCTTGTAGAACACATAGAGCCCCGTGCCGAGGAACATGAAGTAGCCCCAGGTGGGCACGCAAAAGAGGCAGGACAGCCATATGGCCTGGCGCGCATCCTTGGCGGACCGGGCGCTGCAGTATTTCTGGATGTTCTCCTGGTTGCTGCTGTATTT
>CAZOMH010000182.1:0-7825 GCA_964580415.1 uncultured Nitrospirales bacterium | reverse complement strand
ACCGTTTCCATGCAATTCGGATTGGTGTTGGAGTTGGTTCCGGGACCGACGCCGAAGAAGCCGGCCTCCGGATTGATGGCCCAGAGGCGTCCGTCGGTGTCGGGGCGTATCCAGGCGATGTCGTCGCCCACGGTCCAGATGCGGTATCCCTTGCTGCGGAGACCCTCGGGCGGGATAAGCATGGCCAGATTGGTTTTGCCGCAGGCGCTTGGGAATGCGGCGGCGACGTACTCGGTGCGTCCGTTGGGCGACTCAATGCCGAGGATGAGCATGTGCTCAGCCAGCCATCCCTCCTGGCGGGCCATCCAGCTCGCGATGCGCAGGGCGAGGCACTTCTTGCCGAGGAGCACGTTTCCGCCGTAGCCCGAATTCACCGACCAGATGGTGTTGTCTTCCGGGAAGTGCAGGATGCGCCGCTTCTCGGGGTCCAGCGTGCCCTTGCTGTGCAGGCACCGCGTGAAATCGTCGCTCTGGCCGAGCACGTCGAGCACGCGCTTGCCGGTGCGGCACATGATGGCCATGTTCAGCACCACGTAGATGCTGTCGGTCAGTTCCACACCGATCTTGCTGAAGGGGGAACCCACCGGGCCCATGGAAAAGGGCACGACGTACATCGTGCGGCCGCGCATGGACGCGCGGAAGAAGTTGGCCGCCTCGGTGTAGGCCTCTTCGGGCGCCTTCCAGTTGTTGGTGGCGCCGGCGTCCTTCTGATTGCGGCAGCAAATGAAGGTTTTGTCCTCCACGCGGGCCACGTCGTGCGGGTCGGTGCGGTGGTAATAGCACCCCGGGAACTTTTCCTCGTTGAGCTTGATCAGTTCGCCCGTGCTGCATGCTTCGGCGGCGAGTACTTCGCGCTGCTCGTCGCCCCCGTCAATCCAGACTACCTGGTCGGGGAGGCACAGGGCCTCCATCTCGTCCACCCAGGCCGTCAAAAGACGGTTGGTCGTCAGGGGTTCATTCCAGTTGGACATGTTCTTGTCCTCCGTAACCGGCAATACCCGGTTGGCTGCTCCGGCACTGCGGCCCGCGACCCGAAATCGACCGTCGGCACCAGATATAACAAAAAAGGCCGGACATCGCCCGACAGGCAACCGTCCAGCCTTCACTTCCGGCGACGCGCCCTGTTGGGGGCCCGTCCAGACTTGAACGACTTTATGTGCGGCTGAACTGACCAACGGAGAATGGATAACGCAAGTAAAGAACCGCCTGGCACCCGGTTGGCGCATATCAGCCAGACCGTTTGCAACCACAGCCGCATGCAGTTCTATGGCGGAATTATGCCAAATTTCGCCGCATACAGTCAAATGGGCCGTGTCATGGCGTCCCGCCCGGTCCCGCCGACAGGGGGCTGGCGGAGGACGCCGGGTTGATGCCGACGCAGGTGTTGGAGGACAATTGGCGCAGAGGTGCCGAGATTGACATGATTCAGAAACGCCGAGACTACCCATGGCGGCGGAACATGCGCCGTCTCTTGCTGATCGTGTCCGGCTTTGCGGGGCTTGCGGGGTTTGCCTTGGTGCTGCTGCACTGGCGGGGGGAATCGGCCTTCCAGGAACAGATTGCCGCCGTGCGCGCAAAGGGTGAACCGATCACCCCCGCTGAACTTGAGCAACGGTATCCCGCGCCGCCCAAGAAGGAGAATGCGGCGGACACGTACGGGAAGGCCGGCGAGGCGCTCAAGGACACCCTGAGCAGCGAAGCATACCGGGCGCAATTCAGGAAGATTTCCGAAGCGTCCAAACAGGGCCGTTTTGGGGAGGAACTGCACACCTGGATGGAAGGCTATCTGGCAGACCACGCCGATGTTCTCCGCATTCTGCACGAGGCGGCCAACGAGCCGGCAATCCGCTACAATCTGGAACTGGGCAAGGGCTTTAATGCCCCGCTGCCGAACCTGCTGCAGATACGCGGTTCGGCGCAGCTCTTGCAGTTGGAGGCCTATGCGGCCGCGGAGGACGGGGACGCCGACCGGGCCGCCGATGCGGTTCTCGCGGCGGTGGCGATGGACCGGCCCATGCGCGCGGTGCCGATCCTTATCATGCAGATGATCCGGTTGGCCTGCCGGTCAATGGACTGTGCCACGATCAAGCGCGTGCTTCCCATGACCGCGTTTTCCGAGGAACAGCTTGCCCGCATGCAGACGGCACTGGGGGAGACGGACGTCCCGGAAACGTTGACGAACGCGTTCATTGGCGAACGCGCCATGGGACTGGCGGCGTTTGAAAACCCGCAGCAGATCATTCCGCAACTGCAGGAAGCGGACCGCTGGCTGCCCGGCGCGAGTTCCCTGGCGGCCGGGGTGGTGCGCATGTCCATCACGGCGAACGGGGACCGGGAGCGTTATGTGCGGTTCATGTCGGAAATGATCGACGCCAGCCGACAGCCGACGCATGTGGCCCTGACCATGATGGAAGACAGGCGGCGCGACTGGTCCGCACAACGGTCCTTTCTGCCAAGCTTTACCGACCAGATGCTTCCGAGCCTGTCCCGGTGTGAGAATCAACTTGCCCGGAGCGACGCCGATCTGCGCTGCGCCGGGGCCGCACTGGCGGTGGAACGGTTTCGTTTGGCCAACGGCCGCATGCCGGCAAGTGTGCCGGAACTGGTGCCGGGATTCCTGTCCGCACCGCCTTTGGACCCTTTCGACGGACGGCCGCTCCGCTGGTTCGCGGATGCGCAGGGGTACACGTTTTACAGCGTCGGGGAGAACCGCGCGGATGAGAACGGCAAGGACACCGCCGAAGGTCATTCGGGCGACATTGTGTTTCGTGTGGGGCTTTCTCCGTGACGCGCGTCCGGGGCCCTTTCGGCATGTTGATGCGGTCCGGTGGATTGGGGGAGAATTTTCAGAGGAGGCGCGGTTCATGACAGAACACAAACGCAGAGACTATCCCTGGCGAAAAGGCCAGCGCCGCATTTTTGCCGCCGCGGCTGTTTTTTGCGCGGGACTGGCGCTGATGGCGGGGGCGGTGTACTGGCGCGGCGTTTCGCCGCTGCACCGCCAGTTGGAGGCCATTCACGCCAAAGGCGAACCCGCCACGCCGGGGGAGTACCGTCAGCAGCATCCGGACCCGCCCGCCGAAGAGAACGGGGATACGCTGTATCTGAAGTCCTTTGCCGCGGCGAAAGGGTCGAACGACTCGGACGAGTTTCGAAAGCACGCAGGCAGGATATGCGATGCGAAGACCGGCGAACTGACGACGGACGAGTTTCGCCGGTGGATGGAGGATCAGGTTGCCGCCAACGCGGAGGCGCTTCGTTTGCTGCACGAGGCCGCGGACAAACCCCGCACCCGGTTCGCCGTTGACATGGACAAAGGGTCGCTGGCGGAGACGCCCAATTTGCTGAAGGTGCGCAACTCGGCGACACTGCTGCAGCTCGAGGCTTTGCTGGCGGCCGGGAAGGGGGACACGGCAGGGGCGGTGGAAGCGTTTCGGGCCGGCCTGGCGCTAAGCAACGCGCTGCGCGAGGGTCCCAGCCTCATCCTGCAAATGGTCCGGGTGGCCTGTTATGGAATCACGCTGGACGGCCTGCGTCCGTCGCTGGAACTCGTGCGGTTTTCCGATGAAGAGCTGGCGCGGCTTCAGGGCATGCTTGCCGCGGCGGACGACCCGGAGGCGCTCAGCCGCGGCCTGATTGGCGAGCGGGTGATGATGCTGGTGGCGTTTGACCATCCGGACCAGATGGTGTCCGGACTCAACACGGCCGATGAATGGCTGCCCGGCGGAAAGTCCGTGGCGGCCGGTCTGCTTCGCATGGCGAGCACGGCGGGCGGCATGAGGGAGAAGTACCTCGCGGTGGTGGGCGGGGCGATTGATGCCTGCCGCAAAGCGCCCCAGGAGGCACTGCCGCTGCTGCAGCAGACGGCGGCGGTGATAGAACAGGACAAATCCCTCATCACGCCGCTGTCCCTGGGCCGGACCGCCCCCAATTTCTACCGGGCAGAGGTGCAGTGCGCCCGTTCCCTTGCCATGGTGCGCAGCGCCGTTACGGCTCTGGCTGTGGAGCGGTGGCGGCTGGCAAACGCGGGATTGCCCGAAAACATTGAGGGACTGATTCCGGCATGTCTTTTCGCGGTCCAGGCGGACCCCTTTGACGGCAAGGCGCTTCGGTACCGGAAAGAAGAAGGCGGTTACGCGGTCTACAGCGTCGGGGAAAACCGGGTGGACGATGAAGGCAGGGAAGGGAAAAGGAAGAACATGGATGTGGTGTTCCGTGTGGTCTGTGCGGCCGCAGGGGCGGGCGGCAGCACGTTGCCGGAGCCCTGTCCGGACAAATAGTAGGACGGCGTTCGATGCCGCGTCTGTTTGTCTTCGCACTGCGGGACCGGTGCTACCTTTCGGGGAAATGCCCCTGCACCGGGGTAAAGATGTCTGTCACCGCATGCTGCAGGTCGCTGGCAAGCTGTACGGCGTTGGCGCCGGAAAGCGGCGTGGAGCCAAAGCGCACCACAATCTCGGAATAGGGCAGGGCCAGTGCATGCACGACATGGGACAGGAAATTGCGCTGCGTTCCCCAGCCCTCAAATTCCGCCTCGGGAATCTTGCCGTCCGGCCAGGGGAAATGGGGGTCCGGTCCGAAGAGTACCCGGTCCGCGGCAGGCGGACAGCCCTTGGGGGTGCGGTAGGTGATGCTCGCATAGTGTACCGGGAAATTGAGCCGCACCGCCGCTTCAAACAGCCGCGGCCTGAACCGCCGCACTTCGCGTCCCGGACTGATAACGCCCTCGGGGGCCATCATCAGATTCTCTCCGCGCCGCAGCGTGGCCATCATCTCGGAGATGCATGCAGGCGTGTCTTCGGCCATGCGGCGTGTGGGGATGGCGTTTAATCCGCCAACCAGTGTGCCGAGGACGGGCGTGGTGAGCATTTCCGCCATGATGACCGCGCGGGCATCGCACAGATTGTTCATGGCCAGAAAGTCGAACCACGTGATGTGGTTGTTCACGAGGAAATAAGGCGTTTCCGGCCTGTGGCCATGCACGGTGACACGCATGCCAAGGAGGGCCGGCATGGCGCTGATCCAGCGGCGGGAAATGGCATGACGCCATCGTGAGGCCCCGGTCGGAGAGAATATTCCGATCAGGGCGACGAAAAGTGACAAAAAGAAGGCGCATAAGGTCCACGCCAATGCACCCCCAAGGCGCAGCGCCACACGAACGGGTTTCCATACGGGGAAACCGGGAAAGACCCAGTGGTACTCGGACTTCTCTTCGCTTACATCCGCAAAATAATCTTCAGATAATACTACAGCCACGTCACTTATGTCCTCTCAAATGGGTTAGGTTATCCATGTAACCCCAAAATACCATTGCCCAACCAAGCCTCTCATGTATGGTTGAGCCAATCTGCCTTACCTATAAGACCCGAAAACACGGAATTCGTTACAGTGATTCCGGAATCAGCAAGAAATATTGCACGGCGTTGGTGTGTCATGCCAAGACGCGCGGCACCGCTCCAACAGCCGGGGGGAGACGCCCAGGGAAGACAAGTTACTACGAAAGACGAACACAGAAAGCGTGAAACAGAATACGTCTTTTCCCAGGCGGAATGCCATTCGGGCCCAAATCAACATTTTGATGCCCGGCACCAACGGACTTGCCTTCCATGGGGAGACAGCATATTTTCTCGTCATCAGGACCAAGACAAGGGGACATGGAAATGCCTGTCCCCTTGTGGGTTGATTCGCCGTGTTTGGGTATAATGGCCGCCACGGCAAATCCGAACCCAGGAAAGTCAGCATGCTTTCATATCTTCGCTTTCGACGGGAAACCAAGCAATTTGGTCTGTGCCTGATGATTCCACTGTTTGTGGGCGCCAGTGTGACAGCGCAGGAACCGGCCGCGCCGATGTCCCTTTATTGGCCTTTTGATGCGCCCATTGCGGCCAATGCCCCCGCCGGAATGATCCAGTCCCCGGCGCCTGTCCCCGTCCGGCGGGGTGTGTTTGGCGACGCGCTTGATTTGCACGGCACCCACGCGCTTCGCGTTGACGGGTTTGGCCGGGACGGCCTGGCGGCGCTTTCGATGAGCGTATGGGCCAAGCCTTCCGACCTCGGCGGATACCGGGAACTCTTTCGCCAGGAATGCGGTGACAACCGCGTTCTTTTTTCTTTCCAGGAGGGCGGCACCGTGCTCTCGCTGGGGTTGAATATTGGCGGTTACATCGAATGCGACGGGCGGATCACACCGGAGCAGGTGCTCGACGGAACATGGCACTATTGCGCGGCCACTTTCGACGGCCGGTTCATGCGTGTCTATCTCGACGGGAAAGAGGTTGGTTCCACGGACCGTCCCGGCATCCCGGCGACCTGCCCCGCCGCACCCGCTTTCATCGGGTCTTCGGGGGGGACGGGCGAGCATTTTCAGGGCGCGCTCGACGACCTTCGCATCAGCGCCGCGGCGCTGACGGCGCAGGATATTGCCGACCGGTACCGCGAGGGCATGGCGGCGTTGGAAAAGACTTCCGGCGAACTTGCGGCGTCCGCCGCGGGGATTTATGCCGAGGCGCCCACTTTTGCCGAAACGCTTGTCCGGACGCGGAGCAATCTGGCGCAGCAGTCCGGCGGAATAGACACCGACCTTGCCGAGGCCATTCTGGGCCGGATCAAGGCCCGCTTTCCCGATGCCTACGGCGAGTTCATGGCCTGTACGGGCGGTGCCTCCCCGCTCGACTATCTGCGCTCCACGGACGATGCGTTTTTGCCGGGGCGTGTGGCGCAACTCGTCGAACTGCTTATGGAATACCGGCCGCTGACCGAAGGACAAAAGGCGGCCCAGACGCCGGACGATTTGAAGAAATGGGAAGAGGCGGACCGGTTGCAGCAGAAATTTGAGGAACTTCGCGGACGCGGGGCGGAAGGCGTTCATGCACCGGAGTGGATTGACCTGCTGCTGGATGCCGGCCGCCGGGTCCAGTACCGCCCCCATGTGAACGAGCCCGTGGCGCCCTATGTGAAGCCGGAGACGCCGGAGACACGCGACCTGAGTCCGGAGGATGCCCGCGACGCGCTGAAAGTGGACTGGCTGTTTCAGGCCGGCGGCGCCCCGCTGCGTGAGCGGACACGCAAGGAGATCGGATGGGCGCGCGCACTGGTGGAGCGCATCTCCAAACAGTATCCGGGCAAGGCCGATTTTTCGGACGACCTGAAGCGGCTGAACTGTCTGGAAGAGCAGGCAGGCCTTTCCCGTCTGCCGGAACGCACCCTGTATTTTCAGGCGCGCGGCATCAAACGCGACATCATGTTCAAAAATCCCGCGGTTGATTTCACGAAGGTGCTGTTCGTGGACATGCCCTATCCGGCGGGTTCCGAATGGGCGCACGAAACGCGCCACCGCCTGGGCTACATGGCCGTGCCGGGCGCGCGGCTGCTGATCCTGGACGGGCTCGAACCGGGCGGAAAATTGACACAGTTGATGCCGCAGGCACCGCTGCACGGTTCCTTCTGGCGGCCCGATGTTTCCTTTGACGGAAAGAAGGTGCTGTTCTGCTTCAAGCCACACAACGAGAAGTCGTTTCATTTGTACGAGATTAACGCGGACGGCACGGGGCTGGTCCAGTTGACCGACGGTCCCTACGACGACCTGGACCCGGTCTACACGCCCGACGGGCACATTGTGTTTTCCTCCACACGCGGGCACAATTATGTGCGCTGCATGCCGCCCACCAACTCGTTTGAACTGACGCGCTGCGATGGCGACGGCAAGAATGTCTACATCATTTCCTTCAGCAACGAGCCGGATTACCTGCCGTCGGTGATGGACGACGGGCGCATGGTGTACACGCGCTGGGAATACACCGACAAGCCGTTGTGGCGCGCGCAGAAG
>CAZOMH010000181.1:0-7923 GCA_964580415.1 uncultured Nitrospirales bacterium | reverse complement strand
AATGGCGGGCGGGCCGGGTTGACGGAATGCGGCTGCTGGCCGCGGCGCGCGGGCGCAATCCGGAAGTGTGCGCGGTGCTGGTGGCGGAGGGCGCCGATCTCGCGCGGGCGGCGGAGGCGATTGCCGCGGGCGCGCACGATGTGCAGGCGCGGCCGCTGGATTTGCCGCGGCTGGACGCGGTGATCCGGCGGGGCATTGCGTGGCAGCGCATGGCGCTGGACCAGACCGATCTGAAACGCCGGCTGGACGAGCGTTTCGGTCTGGGCAGTCTGGCGGGCCGTTCGGACGCGATGCTCCGGGTCTATGCGGCGGTGCGGCATGCCGGGCTGCGGCAGGAACCGGTGCTTGTTTTTGGCGAGCCCGGCACGGGCCGCGAGCGCATGGCCGAGGCCATCCACCACAGCGGCCCCCGGCGGGACGGGGCGATGGTGAAGGTGGACTGCGCCGCGCTTGCGGCGGAAGTTATTGAGCGCGAACTTTTCGGCGAAGGCGGAAAGGGCGGCGCGGTGCCGGGCTGTATCGAACAGGCGGACGGCGGAACGCTGTTTCTGCATCATGTGGATGCCCTGTCGCCGCAGGCGCAGGCACGGCTGCTGGAATGGCTGCGCACCGGCGCGGCGCGCCGGCTGGGGGACGAAAAACGCATCAAGTCGGATGCTCGGCTCCTTTCATCAACGTCGCTGCCGCCGCAGGAATTGGGCGGTTCCAAAGGTCTTGACGCGGAACTTGCGGCGAAGCTTGCCGCGCTGACCGTTGAAGCGGCGCCGCTGAGGCAGCGTCCGGAGGACATTCCCCTGCTTTCCCGCGACCTGATCGCCCGTCACGCGAATGAAACGGGCGCCGCGCCGCGGGAACTGACTGCGGCCGCGCTGGATGTCCTGCAGCGCTATGACTGGCCCGGCAATGCGCGGGAGTTGGAGAATGTGATCGAGGGGATGCTCACGGCCGCGCGGGGTGCGGGGGCGATTACGGTGTCCGAGATTCCGGCGCGCATCCGGCGCGCGGCACGTCCCGCGCGGGGTGAACTGCGCGTTCCCATCGGTGTGCCAATGGCCGCCATAGAGCGTGCGGCCATTGAGGAAACGATGCGTTTCTGCGACTATGACAAGCCCCGCTGCGCGGTGATGCTCGACATCGGTCTGCGCACGCTCTACCGCAAGCTGGACCAGTACGCGCGCGAAGAGCGGGGCGAATAGGCGCGCGGATGCGGCGGAACACGGGCGTTGGCAGGCGGGACGCCTGCGATACGGCGTTGGCAGGCGGGACGCCTGCGATACGGGCATTGGCAGGCGGGACGCCTGCGGCACGGGCATAGTCTGAACAACTGAATCCGGGAGCGTAACCATGAGAATTCTTGCCGCCCTGTGCGTGCTGCTTTGCGCAGCCGCCGTTTCCGCACAAGAACAGAAGCGCCCTGATCGCACCGCGTGGTTCCAGCAGGCCAAGTGGGGCGTGTTTATGCACTACATGGGCGACACTGTGTGCAAGGCGCCGACGGTGGAGGCGTGGAACCAGGCGGTGGAAAGTTTTGACGTGGAGGGGCTTTCGGAACAGTTGGCCTCGGCGGGCGCGGGTTACTTCGTGCTGACGCTGGGGCAGAACTCGGGCTTCTTCTGCGCGCCCAACGCGGCCTATGACGGTATTGTCGGCATCACGCCGAGCAAGTGCGCGCGGCGCGATCTGCCCGCAGACCTCGCGGCCGCGCTGAAAAAGCGCGGCATCCGGCTGATGGTTTACCTGCCCGCGGGCGCGCCCGACCGCGACACGGAGGCCATGGAAAAGCTGGAATGGAAAAATGGCGCGCATCCGTTCTGGACCTGCAAGGGAGGCGCGCCGAAGGGTGAGGACTCCCGGCTGGTGTCCTTCCAGAACAAGTGGGAGTCGGTGATTGCCGACTGGTCAAAGCGCTGGGGCGGCAATGTGTGCGGATGGTGGTTTGACGGGTGCTATTTCCCCGATGCCATGTACCGGCATCCGGACGCGCCCAATTTCGAGAGCTTTGCAGCCGCCGCGCGCGCGGGAAATCCGGATAGTATTGTCGCGTTCAATCCGGGGGTGGAGGTTCCCATCATCACGCTGACGCCGGCCGAGGACTACACCGCGGGCGAGATTAATGAACCGGAAAAGGTGAAATGCGACGGCCCCCGCGTGGGCACGGCGCAGTTGCACATGCTCAGCTATCTCGGTCCGAACTGGTGCCAGAAGCCGCCGCGTTTCACGGCGGAGCAGGCGGTGCGGCACACGCGCAACATTACCGACAAGGGCGGCGTGGTTACCTGGGACGTGCCGCCCGAGGGGCCGACCGGAAAGATTCTTCCCGAGTTTCTGGAACAGCTGCAGGCCGTCGGCAAGGCGCTTGGGACGGTGAAATAGGAGCTTTGCGCGCCGCCTTCAACCTCCTACGAAGACAGGGAAGACAAAAGGAGTGGTTGGTCCATGGCGTGCTGGTCAACACCCCCCGGTCCTTCGGGCTTTCCCCCCCCGCAGGGGGGATTCAGGAAATCGCTCCGCCTTCCCCGTCGAGATGCGCCAGCAGCCTGTGCAGCAGCACAACGGTCTTTGCGTCGCGGATGGCATAGCCGCGCAGGGCGGCGCGCACTTCGTCCAGCGGCATCTCGACCAGGTCGATGCGCTCTTCGCGTTCCAGCCGCTGCGCCGTTTTTGTGAGGTCAAAAGCGAGATAGAGGTGTATGACCTCGGAGCAAAAACCGACGGAGGCGAAAATGGAACCGGCGGGAAGGATTCTGCCCGCGATGTGTCCCGTTTCCTCCTCCAGTTCGGCGATGCCGCGCGCCAACGGGTCCTCGTCGCCCTCCAGTTTTCCGGCGGGCGCTTCGAGCACATGCCGGTTCAATGCGATGCGGAACTGGCGCACGAGTATTACGGAGTGTCCGGTGAAGGGAAGAATGCACACGCCGCCCGGATGCTCGATCACCTCGCGACGGGCGAGGCTGTTGTCGTCGAGGGTGACCTCGCCGACGCGGAGCTTCACCACGCGTCCGTCATAAATGATGCTGCTGTCTTTCCAGATTTCCATGCGCGCACTTTCCAGGTTAAAGGATGGAAGAACGCGCGCATTATAGCACCGCATGGGCGCGGGACGTACGACGCAGCCTGGCGCTTGTGCGGCACAAATACGCAGGGCAGGTGGAGTTCCGGCAACGGAACGCAACCAACCATCCCCCACGGCAAGACCGGTGGGTTTCATTCCGCTCCGCGGAACTCCGCCCACCCTGCGAATACTACCGCCGCCCTGTCTCGGGTTTGGGTTCGGTGAGCGCGGCCTCGGCCTCCTGGGCCATCGCCGTGATTTGCGACACCACGCTCTCCACGAGTCCGGGATCGCCTACGGTGATGTCGTGGTGGCGGTATTCCATGCGACGGCACGGGGGCTGGCGCACGATGCTTTCACGGCCGCGCAGTTTGCTGAAGATGAGGCGGGCGTATTCCGCGGCGCCGGTGATCACAAGCACGGCGGCGGCAATGCGGTCGGACAGCTTCGGCCTGCCCAGCACTTCGCGGTACAGGCGCATGGCCTCCAGCGCCTTGCGGCGCGCGGCGTTGTTCGGCGCATACACAAAGGCGGCCCACAGTGCGGGCCGCGCGTTGGCGGCCATGCGCGACATCATCAGGATGCGGGCCTTCATGAACCGGTCTGCGCCCGTCTTGTCCGACGGCTCATAACGCAGCGTGTCGGAGTTCCATGCAAGCCCCCCGCGCTGGCGCTGCTGATAGTCGGCGCGGGCCTGCCTGAGGCCGCGGATCATCGTGAGCGCCATGTTGAGCACGCCCGGTCCGCCTTTTTTGTATTTGCGCCTGAACGCGCCGAGGAGGATGCGGGCGTGGTCTTTCGGATTCGGGAAGTTCGGGTGGTCGAAGACGAGTTCGCCCTGGCCGTGCTGGTAGCGGTGGGGCACGTTGCGGAGGCGGTTTTCCGATTTGACCTGCTCGTAGAGCGCCGTGCCGGGCAGGGCGGTGTAGTTCATGAACTGGGTCAGGCTTGAATCGAGGCCGATCACCCAGTCGATGTCCTCCTGGATGGTCTTCTCGTCGTGGTGGTGCTGGAACAGGATCATCGACGCCTGCACGATGATGCCCTTGGACTGCAGCCCGCCGACCAGCGCCTTCAGATCGATGCCGGCCGTTTTGGCGTGTTTGTTCGATTTGGATTCGACGCCGATCCACACCATGCGCACGCCGAGCCGCACGAGGAAGTCCACGCCCAACTGTTTGATGGTTTCGGCCGAGGAGAACAGGTCAAAGACGTAGGGCTTGCCGTGGGCTTCCATTTCGACAAGCAGCTCCCGGGCGCGCTGCGGCCGTTTCAGGAAGTTTTCGTCCATGACGCTGAAGCCTGTGGCCTTCTTCTCGGTCTCGGCGCGGCGGCAGGCGGCAAACACCTCTTTGCCGGTGTTCAGCAGCGGCACATAGCACTTCTCGAACTTGTGCGAGGTGATGCAGAAATCGCAGCCGTTCTCGCAGCCCAGGCCGGGCATGAGAATGGCGCCGCGCGGTTTGGTGGCGTAGCCGTAGAGCGTCTCAAAGGCCGGGCCGATCAAGGCGGGGTGGCGCAGGGCCGCGTTCTCATCCTCGCCGAAATACCTGCGCAGCCAGCGCACGCCCTCGCCGTGGCACACCTCGTCGTGCGGGACCTGCGCCTGCAGATCGGGCAGGATGGTGCCGTAACCGCCCAGGATAATCTTCATCTCCGGGTGCTCGGCGCGGATGTGTTCCGCCATGCGCCGCGCCTTGAGCACGTTGGGCGTGATGAAGCTGATGCCCACGTGGGTGTAGCCCTTCTTCAACTCGGCGGTGAAGTCCTCCCACTTGGGGAAGTCGAGCACCGTTGCGGGCACGCGCAGGTTTTCGGCCATCATGTACAGGCCGAAGCTCCAGTAGGACTGGCGCGGCGAGTGGATGCCCTGGGCGCGGGTGATCTGGTTGTTGAGGAGTTCCATCTGGCAGCCGAGGTCCTCGGCCCATTCGTCCTTGACGCCGTAGGGTCCAAACACGGCGGTCAGCAGCAGTTTCGGTTTCTTCATGGCAACTCAAGCCCTCAGGCGTTGTCCGCGCCGGCAGGGCTCTCGGGCGGAACAAAGTAGGTTTGCCGCCGCGCCCCGTCGCGCACGAATCCGTTGAACAGCACTTCCAAAACAATCGGGATGTCGTCCCGCAGCGGGTAGTCCATGCCCGAGCGGAACCATTTGCGGACCACCCCGTCGATGAAACCCAGCATGCCGTAGGCGACGGTGTGGAAACTGACCGTTTTGAGGACGCCCCCGGTGTCCATGGCGGCGACACGCTCTTTGATCATGGGGAGGTCGGCGATCAGGTACTCGTAAAACATCGTCTGGCGGCTGGCTTTGCCGTTGAGGCCCTCCGCCTGGATCAGACGGTAAAGCGTGTGGTTTTCCTCGATAAAATACACCCACTGTTCCACGAACACGCGGAGTTGGTCCACCACGTCCCCGCCGCCGGCAAAGGCGGTCAGGAAGCGCTCGGCGATGCGGCGGCTTGTGGACTTGAGCAGGTGGTCCAGCAGGTCTTCCTTGCTCTCGAAATAGCGGTAGACGGTGCCCTTGGCCACGCCCGAGGCCGCCGCGATTTCGTCCATTGTCGCCTCGTGAAAGCCGTGCTCGGTGAACACCTTCAGTGCCGCCTCGAATATTTTCCGGCGCTTGTCGTCGGGATCGCGTTTGCGGCCGGCGGATTCCTCTTCGGGGTCCTGGGGCAGTTCCATCAGGCGGCGCAGCCGGGCCAGGGGCAGCGCCACGGTGCCCATGCCCATCGCCTCCGATTCGTCGGCGGCGGCCTGGAACAACCGGCGCGAGGCCCCGTCAAGGCCGCGCTCTTCCAGATAGGCAAACACCGCCTCCAGATATTCGGAGAGCCAGTGGCCCGCATCCTCGCGCCCCGCAAGCGACTCGCGCAGGAACAGGCGAAATTCCGCTTCGTTCAGTTTCCCGTCGGGCGTGAAATAGCGGCCCAACTCGGCATAGAAGCCGAGCCGACGCCCCCCCCCTTTGATGTGCCGCATGTCTTGATTGGCCATGAATGCTCCTGTGGGGTCTTCCATGAACTGACCGGTCAGTCATTATTATAGTTCTAAACGGCCCAGAACGCAAGGATTGATTACGGGGAGGCCGCCGACTGCGGCAAGAGAAGCCAGAAGCCAGTAGGTGAATAACACGGCAGACAGGAAGGATCGTGTCAAGAACGGCAGGAGCGCCGGTAAGGCTCCCCTCCCCTTTCGTCCCACTTGACTTTTGGGCAAAAGTGTACTAAAGTATTAGTACAATCTTAGGCCGGGACAAGGAGGCCAAACATATGCAACTGCACATCGCACCAAAAGACGGCACGCCGATCTATGCGCAGATCGTCGGCCAGGTGAAACACCTGGTGGCCGCGGGCCGGCTGCGTCCCCACGAGGAACTGCCGCCCGTGCGGACGCTTGCGGCGCAAATTCTGGTCAACCCCAACACGGTTGCCCGGGCCTATCGTGAACTGGAATCGGCGGGGGTGGTCTACACGCGGCAAGGTTCGGGCACCTATGTGGCCGAAGGGGGGTCTCCTCTGGCGGAACGGGAGCGGCTGCGCCTGCTGGCGGACAAGGCGGACGCCCTGCTGGTGGAGGCGGACCATCTGGGTTTTACACTGGCGGAAACCATGGAAGTAGTGCGCGAGCGGGACGCCGCGCTTCGCAATGAAAGGGAGAACGGTCATGCAGCATCGTGAACACACCCTCGGGAACATGGCAGGCGGGACGCCTGCGATACGGGACATGGCAGGCGGAACGCCTGCGGTACGGGAGAACTTCATGCAGCATTCTGAAACGAACCCAGAGGCCGCTCCGGCGGTGGCGGTGAACAGTCTCGTACACCGCTATGGAAAGAAGACGGCGCTGGACGGCGTGACGCTGGAGGTGCCCAAGGGCCGGGTCTTCGGCCTGGTGGGCGAGAACGGGGCGGGCAAGACCACGCTTATCCGCCACCTACTCGGCCTGCTGCGCCCCGACGCGGGCACGGCCCGGGTGTTTGGCATCGACCCCGTGGCGGACCCTGTGGGGGTGCTGTCGCGGGTGGGATGCCTTTCGGAAGATCGGGACCTGCCGGACTGGATGCGCGTGGACGAGTTGATGCGGTACACGCAGGCGTTCTATCCCGGCTGGGACGAGAACTATGCCGAGGAACTGCGCGAACTGTTCATGCTCGACTGGCGCACCAGGGTGCGGAGCCTGAGCCGGGGCGAACGCGCCAAGGCGGCGCTGCTCTGCGCGCTGGCTTTCCGTCCCGAACTGCTCGTGCTCGACGAGCCCTCGTCGGGCCTTGACCCGGCGGTGCGGCAGGACATTCTTGAGGCCATCCTGCGCGACGTGGTGGCCGAGGGCCGCACCGTCCTGTTCTCGTCGCACCTGCTCGACGAGGTCGAGCGCGTGTCCGACATCGTCGCCATGATTCACCACGGCAAGGTGGTGCTGTGCGGCCCGCTCGACGACATCAAGGCGGCACACCGCCGTGTGGTCCTGCACTTTGAGGAGGCTCCCGCGCGCCGTCCGGAGGGCGCGGGCATCATCTCCGCCAAGGGCTCCGGCCGCGAATGGACGCTGTTGTGCGAGGGCGGCGCGGAGGCGGCGCAGACCGCGGCGGCCGCGCTGGGCGGGCGCATCGTTGACGACGGCGTGCCGTCGCTGGAGGAGATTTTCCTGGGCCGCGTGCTGCGCGACCGGCCCGTCGCCGCCGAAAACGGCGGCAGCGGCAAATGAGGGAGGACAACACAATGAAAGACAAGCCAAGACCGCGTCTGCGGCCGTTCAGCGGACCGACCACAGCCCTGATCTGGGAACAATGGCGGCTTCTGCTGCCCTTTCTCGGGGGCATGACCTTTGCGGCCGCGGCGGGTTCGCTGGGGCTGTACATCAACATG
>CAZOMH010000180.1:0-7942 GCA_964580415.1 uncultured Nitrospirales bacterium | reverse complement strand
GGCCGGTGCCGCTGGTGGTGATCGTCATGTTTGCCATGTTCCTGCTGGCCCACTTTGTAATGACACGGACCCGCTTCGGCAGGGAGAGCCGGCTGGTCGGATCGTGCCGCGCCGCGGCGCGGGCTTCGGGTGTGCGCGTGTCCCGCGTGGTGTTTCTCAACTTTCTCGCGGCCGCATTTGCCGCGTCCGTTGCGGGCATCTTCCTCACGTCGATGAACAAGCTTGGCGTGTTCTATCTGGGCCAGGGCTATGACTTCCAGGCGGTGACGGCGGTGGTCATCGGCGGTGTCATGCTGAGCGGCGGCCGGGGGCATCTGCCGGGCGTGCTCGGCGGCGTGCTCGTCATAGGGCTCTTGTCGAACATCATGCAGTTTCTCGGCATCACGGCGTTCCGGCAGAACATCGTCACCGGTCTCGTGTTTATTGCCGTGGTGGGGTGGCAGCAGCACCAGCTGCGGGCGAAGGGGCGGGACTATGCGTAGCGGGTCCCGTGTCACACGGCTGCTCAACGAGCACCGGGCACTGCTTATGCTCGTGGTCCTGTTTGCGGGTCTGTCCGCCTGCGCGCCCCACTTCCTGTCGGCGCACAACATGACTACGATTCTCAAGGGGGCCAGTCTTAACGCGATTGTGGCCGTCGGGTTCACGCTGGTTCTCATCCTCGGCCAGCTTGACCTGTCGGTCGGCGCGGTCGTGCTGCTCAGCGGCATGCTGGTCATCGGCCTGCAGCCGCGTCTGGGCTGGTGCGGGGCTGTTCCGGTCGCCCTCGCGGCGGGCGGGCTGGTGGGGCTGGTGAATGGATGGCTCGTGGTGCGGGCGCGCATCAACGCGTTTATCGTGACGCTGGGCACGATGACGATTGTGACGGGCCTGACCCATCTGTACAGCGACGGCGGGTCCAAGGCGATTGACGACTTCCGCCTGGCCGACTGGCTCGACCGGCCCGCGCTGTGTTTCCTGCCGCCCATGGTGATCATCACGCTGCTTCTGGTGGGCGCGGCGGCGCTGCTGCTCAACGGCACGCGGCACGGGCGCAACTTCTTCATGGTCGGCGGAAATCCGGACGCGGCGTGGCTGGCCGGGCTCAACCGCGACCGCTATCTCATGGCGGGGTTTGTGTTGTGCGGCCTCACCGCGGCGGCCGGCGGCATTCTCTTCGCCGCAAGCCTCAGTTCCATGACCTCTTCGGCCGTACTGGGATCGCGCACGCTGATGACCGTGCTGGCGGCGGTGATCATCGGCGGCACGCTGATGAGCGGGGGCAAGGGCAGCATACTCAAGAGCTACTTTGCCGTGTTGCTGCTGACCATGCTGTTCAACGGCATCGGCTGTTTTGGGCTGGGCTTCGAGGTGCAGATTTTCGTGAACGGCGTCATACTGGCCGTGGTGGTGCTGTACGAGGCCTACGCGCTGCACCGGCACGAACTGCTCAGGGGGCAGCGGCCGGAGTTGATGAGGGAGGCGGAGGGAATTGAGAATTCAAGAGTCAGGACTCAGAATGAAATGCGGGGCAGACATGGATGTCTGCCCTTTTCATGCGGGGCAAATGCAGGAGAAGATGACATGAACAACGCTTGCCGCCTGGCAATGGTGTGCGTGACGGTGGTGGCGGTTGCCGCCATTGCCGCCGTAACGGCCATGCACTTCCGTTACACGGCGCTGCAGGCGCAGATCATTACGGCGGGCGGTTTGGCGCGGACCGCGGAGGCGAAACCCGCCGCGGATGTGTACGCGCTGCGCGGCATGGACCACCAGCCCTACCTGTTTCCGCCGGATGCGGAAAAGGTGGTGATTCCCGCGCGTCCGGCGGACCCGAAGGTGCTGCCGGAGACGGACAAGCTGCACTGGTGGGACATCGAATATGCGGGATGGCGGGTGGAGAAGGCGCCCATGCCGGTGTCGCCCAAGGACGGCCCCCGGGACAAACGGGTGATCCTGCTCAAGGCGGGCGACCACCCGTATTGGACCGCCTATGTGCGCGGGTTCACCACCATCGCCGATTTCTACGGCATGAAGATCAAGGTGTTCAACGGCAACTGGAACATGGACCTGCAGGCGCAGCAGGCGGACCAGGCGATCAACGAAAAGCCCGACATGATTATCCTTGCGCCGGTGGATGCGACGGGATGCACGCCGCTGCTGCGCAAGATTCACCAGGCGGGCATCCCGTGCATCACGTCCAACACGACGCCCTGCGACGAGGCGATGAAGTATTGCATCGCCTGGACCGGCCCGGACGACTGGGGCCAGTTCCGCATGCTGTCGCGCGTCTTCGCGGACAGGCTGGGCAAGCAGGGCGGGTACGGGATCATACGGCACATGCCGGGCAGTTCACCCTTCTTCTCGCGCACCTTCGCGCCGATTACCGAGCTGGGCGCCTACGCGCCCGAGATGAAAATGCTGGCCATGGACACCACCAACCTGAAGACGGAGGAGACCATGCAGCTGGTGGGGGCGTGGCTCTCGAAGTTCGGCCCCGAGTTGAAGGGGATCATTCTTGCGGGCGACGATTTCCCCATGACGGGCACGCTGGAGGCGCTCAAGAAAGCCGGGCGCACGGACGTGGTGATCGTGGCCGCGGGGAACAGCAAGACGGGCATGGATTCGGTGAAGGCGGGCGACGCCCTGGCGGTTACATACCAGTCGGCCGAGGGTGACGGCGCCGTTGCGGTGCATTCGGCGGCGCGCTGGTTCAACGGCGATGCGCTGGACCCGGTGGTGTATCTGCCCAAGCACATCATCACCCAGGCCGATGTTGACCAGTTTGTTCCCGCGCAGTGGTAAAATTACGTGGCTTGTCGGGGCATGTCTTGGTCCCCCCTGGAGGGGGGCGGTTCCGCCGGTGGCGGGACGGGGGGTGTATGCCCTCCAAGCAGACTCCAGTGTCGGAGCGGGTGTTTCCCATCTGCGCGCGAGGATACACCCCCCCGGCCCTTCGGGCCACCCCCCTCCAGGGGGGACCAGAGAATGTCCGCGCGCCAAGGATTTTTTCGGATTGGTGAAATTAGACGAAGGAGCACAGCCATGACAGACGCGAACAACGAACGGTCCGCCGGCGCGCTGGCGAAAGTGGCCCGGATGAACCAGGCCATGCGCCATGAGGAACCGGACCGCGTGCCCATGGGCGAGTTTTACTGGGGAAGCTTCCTGCGGCGCTGGCGCAGCGAACTCAACCTGCCGCCCGATACCGACCCCTACAGGCATTACGATCTGGACTGGATCGTGACGGTGCCCAACATGGACCCGCACATCAAGTCCTTCAAGATTATCGAGGAGAACGCGGATCAGGTGATGGTGCGGACGGGTTTTGAGGCGGTGCTGCACAAGCGTTACGACATTCCCATGCCCGAGTCGCTGTCGTGGGATACGGACATGATCGAGAAGCTGGAAGCCTTCGTGTTCGACGACCCATGGGACAAGCGCCGGTATTTTGAGGCGGGCGATCACCATATCGGCGGCGTGGGCGACGGGTTCCAGCGCAACTGTCCGGCATGGCTGGACAGTGTGAAGTCGATCCGTCCCCACTTCGCCGTGTACGGCAGCATCATTGAGGCGTCCGAGTGCCTCACCCGGCTCATCGGCCAGATGAACACGCTCAACTGGATTGGCGAATATCCGGACCGGCTGGGCGAGCAGATTCTGCGCATCGGCGACTTTTATGTGGAATGCCTCAGGGCGCAGCTGGACGCCGCGAAGGGGCTGCTTGACGGCATGGTGATCTGGGGCGATGTGGCCTACGCCGCCAACATGTTCTTCTCGCCCAATTACTGGCGGACCTACTACCGGCCGACAGTGGAAAAGATGATCACGCTGTGCCATGACCGGGGACTGCCGGTGATTTACCACGGCTGCGGCAATGTCGCGTCGATTCTGCCCGACTTCATAGAGATGGGGCTCGACGCCTACAACCCGCTCGAGGCCAAGGCGGGGCTTGATGTGGTGCATCTGCGGCGGCAGTACGGACACAAGATTGCCTTCTGCGGCAACAGCAACATGCAGGTGTGGGAAGAGGGCAGCATGGTCAACGTGCGCCGCGAGGTGCTGCGCAAGCTGAACGCCGCCAAGGGCGGCGGACTGATCTTCCAGTCCGACCATTCCGTCAGCAGTGGCGTGTCGGGGCATACCTATGACTACATCATGAAGCTGATGCGGGAGTATGGGAATTACCCGCTGGCGTTGGGCGAGTACGACGAGGAGATGTGAGGGGTGCCTCAGCTTGTTCTTTGTCCGTAGTCACCCGCCAGTATACCGCGCAGCGACAAATCCTCGTCCAAGTCTGGCCAGTGGAGCCCAAACGGTGAGATCTCAATATTGTTAAGCTGTTCCAGAGTGCCTGCGGAGAGGCGTGGATTTCCCAGGATGGGAAAGCGTATTTCCACACCGCTGTCCATGATTACAATGATACGGCCGTTGTCGTAAGCGGCGGACCGGACTGAATCAACCAAAGTGTTCATGCCATTTCTTCCGAATCAGGCCCCTGTTCTCCTCCGCCAGCCGTTGTGCTTTTGCAAGTTCTCCCACTTTCATGCCCTGCGATTCCCGCAGTTCAACATCCGTCTCGACATTGAACACCGCTTCACCGCCGCCAAACCGCACATGCACATGAATAGGTTGGTGGTCATTGCTGTAAAAGAAGAAAACGTAGCCGTCCTTTTCAAATACTTTGGGCATATCCTTCCTTAATGCCGTCATTTGCTCCACTTAAAGTATAGACGATGCAGGCGTATTTCACAAGGTGCTGCTGGAAATTGTGCCAGGCAATTACCAAATGGTTTAACGTGAAGGTGTGACATGGCGGGCGAGACGCCTGCGTTACGTATCGCCGCCGTCCCGGCGGCCTTGTGTCCACGGCCTTGCTGCCATGGAGCACCGCAACCGGCGTTCCGGCTTCAAGAATGCAGCGGCCAGTCTATTTCCGTCCGGCCTTTTCCGCGAGTGCCTTGTACTGCGCCTGCACTTCCTCCGGGGTCAACGACCATACGTACAGTTTCACTTCGTCGATAAGTCCCTCGAAGTGGTAGGCATGGTCGATCTCGTAATTCCCGAGGCACATATGGAAGTTGTTTGTGTTAATCCGTCCGGGACGGTCCACGCTGCCCTGCTCGACGCCGTCCACATAGATGCGGATAGTCTTTCCGTCGAAGGTGCCTGCGAGATGGACCCAGCGGCCGGTGGGCAGGTCGATGTTGGCCTTGAGGTGGTGGCTCCAGTCGGTCTGGGGCACTTCGAAACAGGGCTTGCCGTCAAGCACGCCGAGGCGGTAGCCCGTGGCGGTGCCGCCTTGGAAGACGCGGTTCAGTATCCATGCGTTGCTTTGGCCGGCGGTGTCCGTTTTGACCCAGCAGGTTATGGTGACCCGTTGGGATGCTATGCCGCCGCAGACGTCGGCTGGCACTTCAACGCAGCCGCCGTCGCAGACCAGTGCATTGCCGTCAATGCCTGGGGCGCGGGTGGCCTTGTGCAGCACGCCGCCCATGCGGTGATTCGTGTAATCCAGTGCCACCGGCGCATCCTTTTCCTCATCGAAGGCCCACCAGGCGAGCATCCCGCATTCCTGCACGCCGGCTTTGCACGCACTCTTTGACACTTCCTTCTTTTTTGCCGCCTCCCGTTCCGTGTAGGCGCGGTAGGCGGTGTCGTAGGGGCCCATGCCGATGTCTTCCGGAATCAGATCGGTGTGCTCTTTGGGTGCGTTGGAGAAGACCTCGCGGACGGCGTCGAGATAGCCGAAGCCGTATTCGCGGTAGGGCGCGATGTAGTGGCCCTCGCCCCATTCATTCCAGTTGTCGAGGATCATCGTCTTGCTGCCCAGTTGGTTGGCGGGGAAAGCGGCGATGATGTCCTTGGCGCGCTGGAGCAGCGTCTTGAAGTCAGCGGGCGGAATCTTCCAGATGGTGCCCTCGTCGTTCCAGCCGCTCCACGCCTGCGATACGGTGACCACCTGCGGAATGATGCCCAATTCCTGCGTCTTGTTGATGTATCCGATCTGCGTGTCAATCGCCTTCTGCGGCGTGGGGTTGTCGGGCACATACCAGCAGTAGGCGAAGGTGTAGTCGAGACCGATGCGTTTCATCAGTTCCAGGTGCTTTGTTTCGAGTCCGCGGTATTCACCGAGCAGGTAGAGCCCGTCAAAGCCCGCGTCCCTGCAGGCCTGCCGCATCTTGTCGAAGGCCTGAACCACCTTGTCCTCGCCGCCCAGATCATCGATCAGAAATTCGGGGCGGTAGATGTACAGCAGGGGCTTGTTGTCGATCTTCACGTAACTGGGATGCTTGAAGTAATTGTCGATCCAGAACGGGAGCAGGTTCTCCATCAGGTCCTTCTCGTCGGACACACCGGCCACGCCGCGTACCTGGTTCTCCCACATGATGGTGAACTTCATCTTGTCCTGGAACTTCGACTTGAACAGCCCGTCGTGGATGGCGCTGCTGAACTTGGTCTGGACCGGCCCGCCCTGGCTGGCGCGGTACCAGCAGTAAATGAAATAGGACACGCCGTGCTCCACGGCCCACTTGGTTTCCCAGTCGGAGACCTCGGGGTTTTCCTGCGCGTAAAAACCCAGCGCGGGCGTGCGCTCCGGATGCTTCAGCAGTTGCGACCACATGAAAGGCTTGTCGGCCTCCCACAGCGGGCAGTGGTGCGCGCCGACGAGGATGTCGGTCTTCACCGGCACCGGCTCGGGGATGTAGGGCAGTTTCTGCATTTCCACCGGCGGCAGGAAATTCATAGCCTGCCAGGTGTTGTAATGTTGGTCATCCCCTATTCCAACCGCCACACGAATTTGGCAGGACATGGCCCTGTCGGCCTCGACCTGCCACCGCACTTCCTTTTCCTCTCGATACGACCACGGGTCCGGGCCTTCAGCAGCATCCAGCACAAGCGTCTGCGAGAGTTCCCCCGCAGTGCAGCGCACCCCCTCAGGCAGAATGAGGGTGACTTTCACCGTCTGCGGAAGCGTACTGGCATTGGATACAGCCGCGCGGACGGTGGCGGGTCGTTGAGCACGGATGACCGCTTCCGGTTGGGGCAAGAATCTTATGAAAAGAAAACCGCCGACCTTCTGAAGCTCAGCCCCGGCATTCAGCGCCGCCACAATGCCCAGCGCGACCAGAAACGTCGCAAGGATATGCTTCACTCGTGCCTCTCATTTCTTGGCTCACTGGCGTACTGCTCCAGTTCCTTCTTTTCCGTGTCGGTGGCCTTGGCCATGTAGGCGGCCTTGCCGCCGTGGGGCACGAGCGGCGGCGACTTCAGACCGTGCCACTTGGGCCAGATGAAGTCATCGATCATTTCGCGGACGTAGAATCCGCCGGTGGCCGCGTCGCGCAGGGGGGTGTCCTCCGTTTCGCGGCGGGTGAGCGACCGGTAGTAGGCCTCGCGCTTGTAGGCGTCGGCCATGGACAGCGGTTTTCCCGAGCGCACGGGGGTGACCATTTCGGGTGCCTTGGCGGCCTCGTCGCTGCCGGGCTTGGCGCCCCAGCGCAGTTCGGGCGGATGGTTGGGATCGAAGGACAGGTCGAAGAGCCTTCCCTCGATGTCGGCGAGCGAGAGTGTGCGTGTTTCGCCGGTCGAGGCGGTGTATTCGATCTTGGTCTCCTTGAAGATGCGGTTCTTTTCGATGATGGCGGCGTAGGCCAGGTCGGAATGGTTCCAGATGGCGTCTTTGCGCAGTCCGTCGAGGTCGATGTAATCCTCTTTGGTGTCATACCAGGACATCGCCCGGTCGAGCGCCTCGCAGAAGGCGAAATAGTCCGCGCGGAATTCGGCATCGGTCAGGGCGGTGGCAAACTTTCCCCAACGGCCGCCGGCGCGGTAGATGTTCTGCATGTCGGCCCCTTCGGGGAACTGAATGGAGCCGCTTTTCTGCACGTCGGCCCATGCCTGCTGCACGGACGCTTCGCGGGCGAGGAGTCTTTCGCGCGCGGTCTGGGCGTAGCCCTGG
>CAZOMH010000179.1:0-7945 GCA_964580415.1 uncultured Nitrospirales bacterium | reverse complement strand
CTTCGCCAGCCTCGTGATAGTTTTGGGTTACGTGCTGGACACGCCCATACTGTATGGATCGAACACAATTCCCGTGGCCATGCTGACCGGAATTGCGCTGACCCTGGCAAGCGCGGGGATCATCTATAATTCGGCGCCCGATGTCTGGCCCATTTCCGCCATACTCCCGGACACCTCGCGAAAACCTTCCAAGTGGACGGCCAAGGGGCCCGTGGTTGCGTTTCTGATCCTCTTCGGGGCCATCGCTGTATCCTGCGGATTTTATCTCGAATTGCAGCAAGGCAACATGCGCCGGGCAAAACAGGCCGAATTGGAGGCGGTTGCGGACCTGAAGGTGGAGGAAATTGCCAACTGGCGCCGGGAACGCATGTCGGACGCATCCTTTTGCGCAAAAGCCGCGTTTGTTTCACGTGACGTGCAGGAACTGCTTTCAAATCCGGATTCCGAAACCGCCAAAGCAGCCGTGCTCAATTGGCTCACGCTGCTCAAGGGGGAAAACCGCTACAGCCGCCTCGCAATACTTGACGCCGCGGGCGTGGAGCGGCTTTCCATTCCCGCGCAGCCGGACGTGCGGGACGCAGGAACAGATACGCTGGTCAAGGACGCAGTCGGGAAGAACGCCATCACCCTGACGGACCTGCATGACGACGGCAATACCGGCACCCACCTGGACCTCATGGTGCCGGTGCATGCGCCCGGCGCCGATCCGAAAACAACTGCGCCGATTGCAGCAATTGCGCTCAGGATTAATCCCTATCTGTTCCTGTTCCCGCTGCTGCAATCCTGGCCCTCGTTAAGTTCCACCGCCGAAACCCTGATGGTGCGGCAGGAAGGCAACGAGGTTCTCTATCTCAATGAACTGCGGCACCGCAAGGATACGGGAATGCGCCTGCGCCTTCCCCTGGACCGGCCCAATCTTCCGGCCGCCATGGCCATTCGGGGTGTGCAGGGCCTTGCCGAAGGGGAGGATTACCGTGGTGTGCCGGTCGTCGCCAGCCTGCGCCGCGTGCCTGATTCTCCGTGGTTCCTGGTGGCCAAGGTGGACCGCGCCGAAATCTATACGGCTTCGCGCTCGCAGGCGCTGCACGTGCTGGCCGTCATGGCGCTGCTCGTCCTCGTCTCGGGGCTGAGCATTGTGGCCCTGTGGCGCCAGCGCAATCTTCAGTATTTCCGGGCAACCCTGGGCCAGGAACACCGGCAGAGGATGCTGGCCCAGCGTTTTGAACACTTGATGCGGCAGGCAAACGACCTCATTTTGCTTGCCGGCCCGGACGGAAAGATCATTGAGGCAAATGACCGGGCCGTTCAGGCTTACGGACGCTCGCCTGAGGAACTGCGCGAAATCGGGCTTCCTTCGCTGTTGGCCCGGGAGATGCTGGGCACCCATGAAACGGCAATTGAAGAACTCCGGCAGAATGGCAGCACCCTGTATGAGACCCTGCACCAGCGCGCCGACGGAAACACCTTCCCGGCCGAAGTAAGCGCGCGGCTGGTGGATATCGGCGGGACGGAATACCGACTTTACATTATCCGGGACATCACGGAACGCAGGGAGCGCGAGAAAGAAATCGGGCGGCTTAACCGTCTCTATGCGGCGCTGAGCCACGTCAACCAGGCGATAGTCCGTTCGCATTCCCCGGCCGATCTGCTGGACAGCGTGATCAGGGCACTGGTCGAACACGGCGGATTCCGCCTCGCGTGGATAGGACGGCACGACGCCAAAACCCAAAGCATTATTCCCTGCGCGCTGCGCTGCCAGGACGGCACGACGCCTTTGGAAACCGCGTTCTTTGCAAAAAACCACTCCCGCGCGCAGAGCCCGACCGTGGATACGGCTGTTCGTGAAGACAGGCCGGTGGTTTGCCATGACCTGACCGCAAGCTCCTATTCCTCCGACCTGCGGCAGGCGATTGAATCTTCGGGCATTTGCACCTCCGCAGTCTTTCCCATCCACTTTGGCGGCGCCGTTTGGGGCGTGCTGGCCGTGGGCGTTGATGATGCCGGCTATTTCGGCGACCGCGAGGTGGCGCTCTTGAAGGAGGCCGCGGACGACGTGTCCTTTGCGCTCAACCACCTTGAGGGCGAAGAAGACCGCGCGCGCGCGGCGGCACAGTTGCGCGAGGCCCAGCAGCGCCTGGCGCTGGCCGTGGAAGGCGCCCGTCTGGGCCTTTGGGACTGGGACCTGCGCGCCGACCTCGTTTACCTTTCAGTGGAGTACAAGCGCCAGCTCGGCTACACGGACCGGGAACCCTTCGCCGCAGTCGCCCATTGGGAACAATATCTGCATCCCGACGACCGTGAATGGGTGCGAAGCGCGGTTGAAGAGTTCATCAAGAGCCGGGATGAATACCAGGAGACCGAATTCCGGCTGCGGTGCGGGGACGGTTCCTACCGGTGGATTTTGAGCCGGGGCATGATTCAACGGGGGCCCGGCGGCGATCCGGAACGGATGCTCGGCTGTCACATCGACATCACGCCCCGCAAACTCGCCGAGGAGGCGCTGCGCCGCAGCGAGGCAAATCTTGTGCTGGCGGAACGCATCGCGCATGTCGGCTACTGGGAGCGCTCGGTGGATGGCGACGTCATCACATGGTCGGATGAGGCCTACCGTGTTTTTGGGCTGGCGCCCCAGGAACGGACCGTGGATATGTCCGCATTCCTGTCCATGGTCCACCCCGAAGACCGCGGCATGGTCTCGGAGGCCATCCGCGCCACCCGGGAGGATGACAAACCCTACAATATCGAATACCGCATCGTGCGGCCGGGCGGTGCAATTCGCTTTGTCCATTCGCAGGGCGAGTTGTTCCTTGATGCGCTCGGACGGCCGGACCATATGTTCGGAACCATGCTGGATATTACGGAACGCAAGGAAATCGAGGAGGCGCTTCGGAAAAGCCAGGGACAGGCGGACCTGCTGGCCGAGATGCTCAAGAAATCGTCCCAACCCTTTGGCGTCCGTCACCCGGACGGCAGGGTCGGTATGACCAACGACGCCATGCAGAAGCTCCTGGGATACTCCGCGGAGGAACTTGCGCTGCTCGACTGGAACACGCTCACCTCCCCGGAATTGCGCAAAACAGAACTGGAAATGATCGACGAATTGCGGCGCACAGGCACGCCGACGCGCTATGAAAAAGAGTATCTCCGCAAGGACGGTTCCCGGGTGCCTGTTGAATTGCTCATGCATGTGGTCCGCGACAAACAGGGGATGCCGACGTACTATTATGCGTTTGTCACCGACATAACGGAACGAAGGCGCACCGCCGCCAGGCTTCAGGAAGCGGCGCAGCGCTGGCGCAGCACTTTCGACGCCATCAGCGATGGTATTTTTGTGCTGGACACGGAAGGGGTTGTGCTGCAGTGCAATCTCGCGGCGGCCGGGCTGGTGCGCCGCACACCCTATGAAACGCTGGGGCACAAATATTACGAACTCATCTACGGAACAGACTGTCCCATTGCCGGATGCCCCATGACCGTGTTGCTGGCCACCGGACAGCGGGCCGCCGCCGAGGTGCAGCGCGACAACCGCTGGTATACGGCCGCTGTCGATCCCGTGTTCAACCCGGCAGGCGGTCTTACCGGGGCGGTGCATGTCATGACGGACATTACGGAACGCAAAAACGCGGAAGACGCGCTGCGCGAAAGTGAACAGCGGTTCCGCCTGATCGCCGAAAACACCGGCGATGTTATCTGGCGCCTGGACACCGCAACGAACCGTTTCACCTATGTGAGCCCCTCGGTAAAACGCCTGCGCGGCATTACGCCCGAGGAAGCGATTTCCCAACGGGTTGAGGCGTCGCTCACGCCCGAGTCCTACGCAAGGCTCAGCAAACACGTTTTGGAACGTTTGGCCGCATTCAAGGCGGGAGACGAATCGGCCCGGATCATGACACAGGAAGTGGAACAGCCGCACAAGAACGGTTCAATTCTGACCACCGAGGTCGTTTCCACGCTGATAATGGACGCAAAGGGGACAATCACGGAGATACTGGGGGTGACCCGCGACATCACCGCCCGCAAGCGGGCGGAAAAGGCGCTGCGGGAAAGTGAGGAACGGTTCCGCCTGATCGCCGAAAACACGGGCGACGTTATCTGGCAACTGGACCTTGCCACCCTCAGGTTTACCTACGTCAGCCCCTCGGTGAAACGCCTGAGGGGCTACACACCGGAAGAAGTGATGGCCCAGTCCGTCGAAGAAGCGCTGACACCCGATTCCTTCCGCAGGATAAAAGAAGGCATTGCCGCCCACATGGCCGATCCGGAATCCAGCAATGAACTTCGGGAACTGCGCACCGCCATCGTGGAACAGCCCTGCAGGGATGGGACAACCGTGGTCACGGAGGTTGTAACCACGGCATTGACCGACGGACGGGGCAATGTCACCGGCGTGCTGGGTGTCACACGCGACATTACAGAACGCATGCGGGCAGAGCGGGAAATCCTTGCCAATCAGGACCGTCTCAACCGCGCCCAGGCGGTCGGCCATATCGGCAGTTGGGAATACGACGCAACCACCCGAAGGATGTGGGGTTCCGACGAGGCCTGCAGAATTCTCGGCGTTGCGCCCGGTGAAAGTGACTTGCCGGCGGACATGGTGGAGTCCCGCATTCCAGACTGGGAGCATGTGCATCAGGCGATGCTGGACCAGTTGGGGGCGCGAAAAGCCTATGATGTTGAATTTGTCATTAACCCGCTCAACGGCACGCCCCCGCGAAGTCTGCGCGTGGTGGCCGAACAGGTCCTGGACAATCAGGGCCAACCGACCCGGATAGCGGGCGTGGCGGAAGATGTGACAGAACAAAGGCAGACGGCCGAAGTGCTTCGGGAAACCCAGGAACGCCTGCACCTCGCGCTTGAATCCTCCGGTGTCGGCACTTGGGACTGGCTCATTGGCGAAGATCAGTATGTTTTGGATGAGAACGCCCGGCACCTCTTTGGTTTCGACGACGAAAGTATTCTCTGCAAATTGGAGCATTTTGTCAGCGCGGTTCACCCGGAAGACCGGCGCCGCATCCAGGCTGAAACGGCCCAGGCGGTGAAAAAACAGTCAAAAATTGACACCGAATTCCGGGTGGTTTGGCCTGACGGGACCACGCATGACATTTCGGTGCGCGGCAGGATTCACCGGAATGCCTCGGACCGGGCTGTCCGGGTGACGGGTATCTGCTGGGATATCTCGGCCCGAAAAGAGGTGGAAAACGTTCTCAAGGCCTATTCTGACCGGCTGGAACAGACGGTGCAGGAAAGGACTCAGCAGTTGCGGGATGCCCAAGAGGAGCTGGTGCGCAAAGGAAAATTGGCCGTGCTCGGACAGTTGGCCGGTGGCGTGGGTCATGAATTGCGCAATCCGCTCGGTATTATCTCAAATGCAGTCTACTTCCTAAAATTGACCAATGTAGGAGCGGATGAGGCAAGCAAGGAATATCTTAACATTATCTCATCGGAAGTGTATAATTCTCAAAAGATTATCTCAGATTTACTGGGGTTTGCGCGCACCAGCCACGCCGAACGCTCGGCGGTGGCACTGCCGATCTTGGTGACCGAAGTTCTGGCCCAAATTCGGCCGTCCAAGGATGTGACTGTTGTGTTGGATATTCCGGAGGCTTTGCCCATGCTGTCGGTCGATCCGGGCCAGATAAAGCAGGTGCTGTCTAATCTTATGCTGAATGCCTGCCAGGCAATGCCCGGCGGCGGTACGCTCACGGTATCCGCCCGCTCTGGAGACAAACGTGTGCGGGTGGCGGTGACGGATACCGGTTATGGCATGTCCGAAGAGGAGCAGTCGCGCATCTTTGAACCCCTGTATTCGACCAAGGCTCGGGGTATCGGTTTGGGACTTTCGGTAACCAAGAACCTTGTCGCGGCCAATGATGGAACAATTGGGGTGGGGAGTGAACCCGGCAAAGGCAGCACCTTTACGGTGGTGCTGCCGTCGCAGGAGTAATTGTCATGGAAGTACCGATTCGGGAACTTGTGGTGGACGACGACCCCAAAATGGTCAAGACGCTTGTGGATATATTCCGCGCCAAAGGACATGCCCCCCAGGGGGCGCACAGCGGTGAAGAGGCGCTGGAAATGCTCGGCAGAATGACCTTTGACTGCGTGGTCAGCGATATCCGCATGGGACCCATGGACGGACTGACCCTGTTTCGGGCCATTCGCCGGGCGGGCCACACGCTGCCGGTGCTTTTCATGACCGCCTACGCCGATGAGGACATGGTTCGGCAGGGACTGAGCGAGGGGGTTGTGGGGGCAATCACCAAGCCTTTTGACATGGAAAAACTGCTGGCCTTTCTCAACCGGGTCCGCGAGACGGGGGCAGTTCTGATCATTGACGACGATCCCGAATTCTGCCTTGCCCTCGAGAATACGCTGGTGGAGCGCGGTGTCGCGGTGGAGCATGTGTCCAATGCGGCGGCGCTGGAATGCGTCCTGCATCCGGAACACCGCACCATTCTGCTGGATTTGAAATTCGACCGGACCACCGGACTGGAAATTCTGGGCGAAATCCGCCGGAGATCCGGGACAATTCCGGTAATTCTCGTAACCGGATTCCGTGAGGAATTGCAGGCGGAGCTTGATGAGGCGCTGAAGCGGGAAACCCATGCCTGCCTCGACAAGCCCGTGGAGATTGACCGGTTGCTGGAACTGCTTGCGGAGCTGCGCCATGCGAAGCTCCGCCGTCTGCTGGACACCTCCACCGGAGAGGGCCGTTAATCTGATGACCCGCCCCCGCAAAATCCTGGTCGTGGACGATGACGCAAACCTGTGCAGAACATTGACCGACATTTTGCGGCTCAAGGGGTACACGCCCCTGGCAGTGACGCAGGGCGCCGCCGCCTGCGACTTGGTAAAGAAAGAACAGCCCGATTTGGCGCTGGTCGATCTGCAACTGCCGGACATGGACGGGCTGCGGCTCATTCGCGAACTGCGCCAACTCCTTCCTGAAATGGAGTGCATCCTGCTCACGGGCCATGCTTCGCAGGAATCGGCTATCGAGGCGGTGAATCTCGGGGCATACAGTTACCTGGAAAAGCCCTATGACATGGAGCACCTCCTGATCACGGTCCGCCGCGCGCTTGAGCGCCGCGACGTGGCGGAGGCCCTGCGCAGGAGCGAGGCCCAGTACCGGGAACTGGTTCAGAACGCGAACAGTATTATTCTGCGCATGGACCCGGAGGGGCGGGTCGTGTTTTTCAACGAGTATGCCGAGAAGTACTTTGGCTACAGCCAGGAGGAAATCCTCGGCGCCAATGTGATTGGCACGATCCTGCCGGCCGTCGATTCGACAGGGCGGTCGCTGCGCGCGATGATTCAGGGCATATTGAACGAGCCCGGGCGTTATGCCTCCAATGAAAACGAAAACATGCGCAAGAACGGCGAGCGCACCTGGGTGCTTTGGTCAAACCGCGTTGTCAAGAATGAACAGGGGGACTACGCTGGGATTCTGAGCGTGGGAAGTGACATTACCGAGGTGAAGCGCATTGAGGAAGAACTGCGCTTTCGGGTGCGGCAGCAGGCGGCGGTGGCGGAACTGGGGCGGCGCGCGCTCGTGGAATACGATCTGGACGTCATTCTGCAGGAGGCTGCCGACCTTGCCGCACGCGGGCTGAATGTCGGACTGGTTGAGGTGCTGGAGCTTCTTCCGGACAAGAGCGCGCTGTTGTTGCGGGCGGGAACGGGCTGGAAAGAGGGCATGATTGGCTGCTTAGAGGTTGATCCCTCTCCCGAAACCCTTGCCGGAAGCACGCTTGCGCGAAGCACCGCTGTAATTGTGGACGACCTGCGCGCCGGCGCGGACTATGCGGGACTCGGGGCGCTCCAGGACCACAGTGCCGCAAGCGGCATCACCATGGCAATCCCGGGCGATGGCGCGCCTTTTGGCGTGCTGGGCGCCTACTCGGACGTCCGCAGGGAATTTTCGCGCGAAGACTTGCTGTTTTTA
>CAZOMH010000178.1:0-7957 GCA_964580415.1 uncultured Nitrospirales bacterium | reverse complement strand
ACTCTTCAATGACAATGCCGCCGCGCGGACTTCCCCCGAGCCCGCCCCCGGCAAACACGCGAAAGCCCTGGACGCCGTCCCGTATCCGGGCAAAGAAACCCAGATCGGTCACCGAGGCCAGGGCGCAGTCGGTCCCGCATCCGGAAAAGGCAATCTTGTACTTGCGCGGCAGGTTGAACGAGCTGCGGTGCTGGAGCAGGTACTCCGCCACGGAGATTGCATGGGGTGCCACGTCAAACCGTTCCTGCGGGCAGCGTCCGGCCCGGGGGCAGGCCGAGACGTTGCGGACTGTGTTTCCGCCGCCGCCGCGGGAAGTTATCCCCGCATCCAGGAGCCCCTCAAGCACCTCCGGGGTGTCCTCAATGGACACATCATGCATCTGGATGTCCTGGCGCGTCGTCACATGCAGCACGCCGTTGCCATGGGCGCGGCTCAGCGCGGCAATGCGCGCCAGTTGGTGCGGCAGCACACGCCCCGCGCCCAGACGCACCCGCACCATGAACCTGCCGTCTGTCCGCTGTTCATAAATGCCCATGGGCACACGGTAGGCCTTGAATGCCGTCGGATTGGTTTCGCCCCGAAGGAATGCCGCAACTTTTCCCCGGTAGGCCAGCACATCCTCGCGGACGGTTTCCGGTATGCTCAGAATGGGTTCGGCGGTTTGGCTCATATCATGTAATCCTGTGCAGGGTCGTAATCCTGATCATCGAATATTTGTATCGGAATCTCGACAACATTTCCTTCATGGATGCGAAACCCGCGAAGATCGGGACGCCATGGTACCAGCAGGGACAGGATCAGGTACACCATGTTGGGGGTGAAAGCCAGGCGAATATCTTCCTCGGAAGGTCGTGCGGGAGATGCGGGGTGGGTGTGGTACACGGCCAAAATTTCCATTCCTGCCGAGCGAACCTGTTTTGCCACCGCGAACTGCTCCGCCGGCAGCATGGAAAAGTGCTCCTCACTGTCGTCCGCATTGGTCAACCCGTGAATCTCGCGGACAATTCTTTCCTGTCCCGACAGCAGGCCGCACGCCTCGATCGGATCCTCCGCTTCGGCCTGGAGGATCATGGCGTCCACAATGCGCTGGGGCAGGAACAGTCCGGTCATGGTCGGGCCTCCTTCAAATCACACGCGGGCAGTGCTTCGTCATGCAGTTCTCGAATGGTCGGGGCCTCTCCGCACAGCGGACAGTCGGGGTTGCGGCGAAGGGGAACCCGGCGGAAGCCGAGGTCCAGCGCGTTGTATTTGAGCAGGGCATCCGTAAGCAGTGCGCCCTGTCCCAGTGCGAACTTGACGGCTTCCGTGGCCTGCAATGCTCCGATCACACCGCCCAGCACGCCCAGCACGCCGGCCTGCGAGCAGGACGGCACGGAACCCGGCGGCGGCGGACCGCCGAAAATGCAGCGCAGGCAGGCCGTTTCTCCCGGAAGCACGGTCATCATCTGTCCGTCGAAGCGCAGGATGCCCGCGTGGACGTAGGGTTTGCGCGAGAAGTGGCATGCGTCGTTGATTAGGAATTTCGCCGCGAAGTTGTCCGTCCCGTCTATGACAAAGTCGTATTCGGCAATGACCCCGGCGATGTTGTCCGCCTGGAGATAAAGCCGGTGCGTGTTTACGGTGATGTCCGGGTTGATGGCCGCCATCTTTTCCGCGGCGGATTCAACCTTCTCCCGGCCAAGGTCCGCCGTCCGGTGCGCGATCTGGCGCTGGAGGTTTGTGATATCGACCGTGTCCGCATCGACAATGCCAATGGTGCCAATGCCGGCTGCGGCGAGATAGAGTGCCGCCGGCGATCCCAGCCCGCCGGCGCCCACTATCAGCACCCGCGCGGCAAGCAGCCGCTTCTGCCCGGCCAGACCGACCTGCTCCAGGATAATGTGGCGGCTGTAGCGCTCTATCTGCTGGTCAGTAAGTTCCACGACCGCCTCCCATGAAATAGAAGAACTCAACCTGGTCACCCTCCGAAAGGACGGTGCCGCCGTATTCCTCCCGGCGCAGAATGCGCCCGTTCAGTTCAATTGACACCTGGTCCGGGGATTTCACGTGCTGTTCGGCCAGGAATTCCGCAAGGACGGGCGCTTCTGTTTCTGTGGCCTTTCCGTTTACAGTCAGTCTCATGTCGCCTCCTTGGCTGCGGTCGCAAACCCGATGGCCGCCGCAATTGCCTGCTCGAAGTCCTCAATGATGTCCTCAATGTCCTCAATGCCCGCCGATACGCGGAGCATGTCGTCATGCACGCCAAAGGCCCTGCGCTCCTCGTCGGTGTACTCCTGATAGATCGTTGTTGCGGGGTGCAGCACCAGCGTCTTTGCATCACCGATATTGGTCATGTTCTTCACGAGCCGCAATGCGTTGACAAAAGCCATGGCCCGTTGCCGGGTGCCGAGGCTGAAAGTGAGCACGCCGCCGCCGCTCCCGCCGAACCAGCGCCGCACCCGGTCGTGGTAAGGCGACGACTTCAAGCCCGGATAGTTGACCCAGGAAACTTCAGGATGCCGGCTCAATTGTGCTGCAAGGTGCCGGGCATTGGAACAGTGCAGGTCCATGCGCGGACCGAGTGTTTCAAGACCCTGGATCATCAGGAACGAGTTCATTGGCGCCGGGCATCCGCCCAGATCGCGGCAGACAACCCTGCGCTGGTGGCCGAGAAACGCAAACGCGCCGAGTCGCAACGCCGCCTGACGGAGGTCTGGAAACAGACCGCGGCTCCAGTCGTAGTTGCCCGTATCGGCCAGCGCCCCGCCAATCGCCGTCCCGTGCCCGTTTATGTACTTCGATGTGGAGAGGACCACAATGTCCGCGCCGAGCAGGCCGGCCTGGACAATCGGCGGAGGGGTGAGCGTGGTGTCCACCACCAGGGGGATGTTGTGCTCATGCGCAACTTGGGCGATGCCTTCAATGTCCGGCACATTCATTCGGGGATTGCCGATCGATTCCAGAAAGATGACTTTGGTTCGCCCGTTGATGCCCTTGGAAAACGCATCCGCCTTGTCCGCGTTGGCATAGGTGGCAGTCACGCCAAACCGGCCCAGGGTGTTGTTGAAGAGGGATATGGTTCCGCCGAAGATGCCGTTTGCCGAAAGTATCTCGTCGCCCGAACGCAGCAGGCCCATCATGGCGGCCGTAATGGCCGCCATGCCGCTGGCCGTGGCGATGCAGCCCGTCACCGGCCCCTTCCATCCCGCCTCAAGATCGGCCAGCCGCTTTTCGAGGGCCTGCGTGGTCGGATTGGAAATGCGCGAATACACGTCTCCCGGAGCGCGGCCCGCAAACACGTCCGCCAAGTCCCCGGCGGTTGCATACGCATACGCCGCCGTCTGGTACACCGGAACGGCGGTGGCACCCGTGGCGGGATCGCCCGCATACCCTCCGTGTATGGCTTTTGTTCGCGGTTTCATCGCGGCTCCCTTTCCCTGGTCTGTCTATTGTGTCCGCACGAGCCGGTCAAGATGGACAAATGCCGGGTGCTTTTCCGTTTCATTCCGCTGCCGCGCCGCCCAGGATTCGTCACTGAATTCCAACGGCTCAATAATCCATACGGCGGCAAGATCGATGTCACCCACCTGCCGCCTTAAGGCCGTATAGTGGGTCTGAAATATCAGACCGCTGACATGGGCACGCACGGCCACCCCCCGGATTTCATAACTGTTTCCGCCATAACCGCACACCGTGACCGTAACCGGGCGGTTGAACCAGATGCTGCGCACGAGGTTCCGGTTTGTCCGGGATGACTCAAACCTCTCCAGATACAGCACATTGCCGTCCGGGTCGAGTGTCAGCAGCGGTTCCACTTGGGCGCTGGGTGCGCCCGTTTCGTCCAAAGTTGCCAGCACCTTGACGGTGCCGGGGGCATAGAAAAGTTCGACAAGTTCGCGGGGAAGTTCTATGGGCATGGCGCATTCTCCTTGGTTCGGGGGCTTAGAGCAGACGGGCCAGGTCGCTGTCCGGGTGGTTCCCGCAACGGCGATAGTCATCGAAATCCACACCGAGTCCGTATTTCACACGCAAGTCATGCAGCCCCTGTGCAAGGCGAACGTAGTACTCAAGGGAGGCGTTCTTCTGGTCCCGGAAGTCCGAGCCCGGACGGGGCACCCAGACGATGTAAACCGTGGTCACCCCTTGGCTGGCCAGTTCCTCGGCCTCTTCGAGCGTGCGGCGGAGCGCCTCATCCTCGGTCTTGAATCCGTGCGGCTTGGCCAGTTCCACGCCGCCCACCAGCCCATTGCCGACGTTGCCACGGCCGAAAATGGCGACGGCCGCGGCCAGTCGGCGTTTCCATTCCTTGTAGCCGACCCACTCCGCCTTGCCGGGGCATACCCAATTGAAAATGTCTTCATTGAGCACTTCAATGTCGGCGGTGTAACTCGTCAACCCCGTCTCAATATAGATTTTCGCCAGCTGCTCTTCGCTAAAAGCGGTGGCGATCAACTGGCTCGGGAAACGCCTGGTCTTGAACACCTCACCCACGGCCTGCAGCAATTCAATGTAGAAGTTCACTTCACTGTCGAATGCTTTCTCACCCCGGGTGTCACTTCCTGCGGTGAGGCAAATGTTGGTAAAGCGCCCGGGCTCCTTAAGGGCCTCAAGGAGTGTCTCCTTCACGTCCTGCGGGCGAAGGCGCGTGGGAATTCCCCATTCCTTGCGCTGCTCTTTAACATGATTGACGATGTCGCAGTAGCGGCATCCCCTGCCATTGGCCCAAAAATGACAGTACCCGGATTGAAAAATGTTCAGCCGCTGCGGGCGGGCCGTGATGACATACTTCATGGGCACGCCCGAACTTGTGACCTTGTCGTAATAGGCCGGATTGGCCCACGGTTCGACAGGCTCCACCGGGAGCCCGGCATTGGTCACCCACAGCGTGCCGTCCACCAGGTCTACAATGTACGGGTTGGACTCGACAGGGGCCGTATCCGCCAGAATGGTGGTTCCGTCACGCAGAACCAGCGACTCAGGCACGGGCGTCAATTGCCCGTCGCGCGCCCCAAATATGTAGGAGCCGCGGACCTGGTGAAGTTTGGGGTCAACAGCCGAGAGGGCGGCCTCGGTATAGTGGACGCCCCGTCGTTGCACGTCGATCTTGGTGGCTATGAGGCGCGGAAACTGGGGGTATTTGTCGCAAACATCGTCCAGACCGAGTTCATGCGAGCGAGAAACCTGTTTCAGAGCAAGCGGCATGATTCATATCCCTTTCGCTTGGCGGCCAGGCTGTCCCGCAGAAACAGGATTTGCCTGGGGCTTGGTCAGTCGTTGTGTATGCTGGCGCTCCGCCACGGCCACCTCGAAGGGACGGTCGTGGTACTGCTGCAGCGCGTGAAAATAGAAGCAGGGGGCTCTTTGGGTCCAACTCGACATAAGCCTTCTCCATGCCTTTAAGTGGATACGGTGCTTTCCCGCGCTAAGGGGCTGCGGACTCGGTTTTGTACAGGCAAAAGCGATCTCGTGCGAATGATACCAAACAAAACATTAGAATGTCAAGCGTGATTAATATGATTCTTGAATAATGCGCGACGATATGGTATACATGAGCAAGACAAGCGGAATTATAACTGTTCTGCGCTCTCCCTAGTTGTCCCGAAATAGACAGGAGGACTCATGAAAAATACTGACGACATTCCCAACGACAAGGCCGCGCTGGACCGTTATGAGGTGGACAACCTCTTCCCGACGTGGTCCTATCTTCCCGAAAAGGCACCGCTCCGGGTAGTCACGGCCAAGGGGGTGCGTTTCACCACCGAGGATGGCCGGGAACGGCTCGATTTCAGTTCCTGCTTTGTCAGCCACAATATTGGCCATCAGGACCCCCGGGTCATCGAAGCGATCACGCGCCAACTGAACCAACTGGCCTCTTTTGCACCAACGTTTTCGACCGAGCCCCGCGCACTGCTGGCCAAGCTGCTGGAAGAAATCACGCCCGGCGACCTGTCGCGTTCGTTCATTTCTTTGGGCGGCACGGAAGCCAATGAGGCGGCCATCAAGATTGCCCTGCAATACACAGGGCGGCGGAAGATCATCTCGCGGTACCGCACCTACCACGGTGACACGGCCGCGGCAATGGGAGTGTCCGTGGGCGACTTCCGCAACTGGCCGCAGGAGTCGGGCGCAGGCGATGTGACACGGGTGCCCCAGCCCTACTGCTACCGCTGCATGTTCGGCCAGAAGTATCCCGATTGCGGCATGCGCTGTGTGAAGTACATCGACGAGGTTATCGGACTGGAAGGTGGCGGCGACAAGTTTGCGGCGATTATCGCCGAACCGGTGACCGGTGCCAACGGTGTCATTGTCCCCCCCAAAGAGTACTTCCCGCTGCTGCGCGGGGTCTGCGACAAATGGGGCATTCTGCTGATAGCCGACGAGGTCATGTCCGGGTTTGGCCGGACAGGGAAGATGTTCTCCATGGAGCATTGGGGCGTGGTGCCCGACATTCTGAGCATGTCCAAGGGCATCACCAGCGGCTATATTCCCCTGGGCGCAACCATTGTCCGCAAACACATCGGTGATTTCTTCAAGGACCATTTCTTCTCGCACGGCGCGACCTATGCGGCCCATACGCTCGGCTGCGCCGCGGCGCTGGCCGTGATCCCGATCTACGAGACGGACGGACTCATCGAGAATTCACGGGTGCTCGGCGGGTATCTGCTGGAAAAGGCACGGGAGCTTCAGGACAAGCACCCGAGTATCGGGGACGTTCGCGGCCTGGGGTTGTTTGTCGGGCTCGAATTGGTCAAGAACAGGGAGACCCGCGAGCCGATGCTGGGCGTGGACGCCAAGATTCGGCGTGAGCCGAATGCCAAGACGGCGCTGGCACAGCGCCTGGCGGAACTGGGCATGATGGCGGTGACGGCCAATCCGAGCAACGTGGTGGCGCTCGCGCCGCCGCTTATCGTAACCAGGGATGAAATCGACGAGGGTATCGCCATCATGGACAAGGCGCTTGCGGTGACCGACGCCTATGTCGAAGACTAGTGCGGCAATTCATGAATACGGCAACAACCGAAAATACGCCATTGCGCGCCGCAGACCGCCTGCGGCGGCGATTCGCGTCAGAAAGTTGAACACAAACGATATCGGGACGGGTCTTTTTTTTGAGTGCGGTGGCCATGCCACCGCTTTCCTGCGGAAGCAACGCTTCCGCAGGGGCGCCGGGGCCGTGCCCCGGCGCCGCGAAGCACAGCTTCGCGAAAGAGCAGAAGAACCCCGCCCCTGCCCCTCCCCTTGTCAAGGGGAGGGAGGAAGACAGCGGCACGCCTGGTCTTGCCCGGAAGCGCCAACCACCCGATTGGCGGGCCTTTGCGCCGGGCATGGCCGCACGTGCCCGCGCTGGCATAAACCAGCCGCGCTTCCAGGTCACGCGACTTTCTTGGCAGCAACGCGAAACAATCTCCTGCACCCAAAGACTGGTGCGAGCACGAGATTGCCGCGTCGGACTGCGTCCTCCCCGCAATGACGGGATTGTGTTGGCCCTGTCAGGCTGAAAATATGACCCAACCAGGATGACTCACTTGTATAGGAGCCCGGCCATGTGGACTTTCACCCTCCCCACCAAGATTCAGTTTGGCGCGGGTGTATCGCGAAACTGCGCGCAGGTGGCGCGCGACTACGGCAAGAGGCCGGTGGTCGTCACGGGAAAGACGCTGGTAAAGACGGACCGGGTCCGCGGGATAATAGCGGAACTGGGCGAGGTTCCAGTCTTTGCTGAGGTGACGCCGAATCCCACGGTGCAACAGGTGGACGCGCTCACGCGCGTGATTCGCGAAGAGCACTGTGACACCGTTATTGCCATAGGCGGCGGCAGTCCCCTGGACTGCGCAAAGGCAGCATCGGCGCTGGCCCCAACCAATGAAACCAGCATCCGCGCCTTTCTCGGAGGCGGCAGGCAGTTCGGTCCGGCGCGCCTTCCCCTGATCGCCGTGCCCACCACATCGGGCACCGGTTCCGAAGTGACCCCGGTAGC
>CAZOMH010000177.1:0-7966 GCA_964580415.1 uncultured Nitrospirales bacterium | reverse complement strand
CCGTTTTGACGGCGAAGACCGGCTTGTCCGGGTAGCGGGGCTTCTTTCCGAGATACGGCAATACCGGAAGAATGCCGGGGACGGACGGGACGGTGTTCCGCGCCTGAAGGCGGTGAAGGGCCTCGTGGAAGCGCGCAGTGCCCGGGACTTGGGCCTTTCAGAAACCATATGCCGTCTCACGGCGAGTGTGGCCGGCAGGCCCGTGCGCATGCGGGGGGACGGAGAACTGTTCCGCGAGGACCGTCGTCGTCTGGAGGAAATTTGCGGGGACGACGATGAACCGTCACTAAACACCTGCCTGTGGATCGCCGCCGGTGTGGGCTGGCTGGCCTCGGTGGACAACGCCCTGTGCGCGCAGAACCTCGAGCCGGTCATTGCAATGAGCCGGGTTGAACGGCAGCAGGTTGTTTTTGACTGGATGACGGGGCGGTCTGAAGAGGTCGGCGCCCGCAGGGCGCTGGAAACCATCCTGGAAGAGATTAAGCCGGACAGTTGGTACAAGACGCTTGATGCGGTGAGTTTTTCCATGACGCACTGCGATGATCAGGCGCGTCCGGTGTTGCGGGCCGCGGGCGGCCATTTCGAATTCATCAATCCCGCAACCGCCTCGCGCAACGAAAACCGGCTCGCCCGGGCGCTGGAGGAGTCGCTGTTCTGGCTGGGCGTGGTGGAGCGGGGCATATACGAGGGTGAGAACTGCTTCCGAATCACGCCGTTGGGCGAGGTCTTCCTGCGGGGCAAACCGGACATTGCCGTCAGGCAGCGCTATCCCGAGTTCAAAGCGGAACTGGTGGTGCAGCCCAATTTCGACATTGTGGTTCCCATTCAAGACATGGACCCCCTGCTGACGGTTCCCTTGGACCAGTTTGGCATGCGTGTAAGCGTGGGGCAGGTGGCTGTGTACAGTTTGAGCAAGGAGTCCTTTGTGCAGGCGGTTCAAAACGGGCACAGCGCCTCGGGGTTCATTGATTTCCTTGTGCGGCACAACCGCGGACATTCGCTGCCCTCCAACGTCATGGCCACGCTGGAGGACTGGGGCGGCGCCATCAAACGCGTCCGCATCAAGACGTACCATGTCATCGAGTCCGATGATCCCCTTGTGATGGCGGATTTGGTACACCGGCGGAAGTTTGCGAAATTCTTTGAGACCATCGATCCGCATATGACCGTTCGGTACGACGGTGTTTCACGCGACGAACTGGAAAAGGCCCTGGAAAAGGAAGGGTTCATCGTCGAATAACCGTCGCGGCTGCGCATCCCGTACTTGTGACAGGCGGCGCGGGGCTGTCCCGGGCGTTGGACTGCGCGGGCGGGGGCGGCTATAATCCCGGCAAGACGCAAAGGCTTTAACGCATCTGGAGTATACCGACGTGCTGACTCTCTGGGCGGACAGCGCCAAACACTTTCGCGAAAATGCCGGATACGTCGGCGGATATGTCGTCTGTTCCGCTTTTGTGACGGCTGTTTTCCGGATTTCGAATTCGGTTGCGGCCATGATGATCGACAAGGATGCGCCCCCGGCATGGATGCCCGCATTCCGCCTGGTTTCGCTGCTGTGGCTTGCCGTTGGCGCATCGCTGTGCGCGGCCGCCTTCTTTTCGCTTGTTGGAAAGCGGATCGACCGGCCGCTGTGGAAGTGTTCCGGATGGCGGGACGGAGTGAGGCGCTTCTTTCTTCCCTGGTTTATCCTCTTTCTTTGCCAAATAGTGATCATTGACATGATTGGCAAACTCGCCGATGCGGGGATGACGGATGCACTGTCGTCGCTCTTCATGCTGGAGTTGCTTGTGCAGGCGTTCCTGGTGCCCGTGGGGGCATGCATCATGTACTGGGGGCGAATGGATTGGAAGGAGCTGCCATCCGTCTTGGGACCCATATACGGCCAGTTTCTACTGGTGCTTCCGGTCGTGTTTATCGGGGTGGGACAATGGCTTTTGGCCTACATGCGCGCTGATTTGATACCGACCGACTCGGGTCTCGACATTCTCTGGCTTGGCCTTTATGACGCGGTGCTCGATTACATAACCTGTTTCGCTTTTGTCATGATGTGGCGTGTATGCATGGTGCATCGGGACAAGTCCATGGAAGGGGGCGAAAACCCGTTTGATTTTTAGGAGTTGTATGAATCGCTCCGTTGAAATGCCCTATGGGTCCCGAACACTGTACGCATCAATTCCCGGAGAATACAGGGTTTGCTCTTTGGACGTGGCCCCGGTGCCCGCGCTCTCCGACCCGCCGGGGGTGCTTCGAAAAGGTCTGCGCGCGCCCATTGGCATGGACAAGGGTGCCTTGGCCGGAATAGGCCGGGGCGAACATGTGGCGATTGTGGTGTCCGATTCTTTCCGCAATACCGGGATGGCAGAACTGTTGCCGGTTCTGGTTGAAGAGGTGCTGCGGCGTGGTGTTGCCAAGAAGGACCTGCGCTTTTTGGTTGCCACGGGGGTACACCGTCCCCCCACGGTCGATGAACTGCGGAGAATTCTCGGGGCGGATATCCATGCCGAATACGCCGGCCAGTGCTATTCCCATGTTCCGGACGATGCAGAAGCGCTCCTGTTTGCGGGAAGCACGTCACGGGGAACGCCGGTATGGCTAAACCGGCGTCTGATGGAGGCCGACCGGGTCATTCTCACGGGTACCGTTGTGCTGCATTATTTCGCCGGTTTTGGCGGGGGACGAAAATCCATTGTTCCCGGTCTCGCGGGCCTGCAAACCATTGCCGCGAACCATTCCCGCAACTTGCACCCGTATGAAGACCGGTTAAACCCGGAGGTGCGGATTGGAAGACTGGGCGGGAATCCCGTGGCGGAAGACATGGAAGAGGCGGCCGATTTTGCTCCGGTGGAGTTCATCGTCAACACGGTGCTGAACCGGGAGAACGGAATTGCAGGATTGTTTGTGGGCGACCGCAAGGCCGCGCATGAGGCTGCCTGCGCGTTTGCTGCAAGAATGTATGAGGCACCTCTTTCCCACGCCGCGGACTTGGTCATTGCCTCGGCGGGGGCGGCGCGCAACTTTGTGCAGAGTCACAAGGCGCTGTTTAATGCCTATCAGGCTATGAAACCCGGGGGCCGGATCGTCTTTCTGACCCCGGCCCGGGAAGGCCTTGGTGCCGCGGGGTTCCGGGAGTGGTTGGGATTGGGGTCAGAGCGTGCAGTGATGCGCCGACTGCGGGAAAGCGCGGAAATCAACGGACAGACCGCGTTGTCCACGCTGGAGAAGGCGCCCAGCGCTGTGATGGTAACAGAGATGGACGGGGCGGAAGTGGTCTTGACACGGGCTCGGAAGGCGGATTCTCTTCAGGCGGCTGTTGACCAGTGCCTGGCGGAACTGTCTGCCGCCGGAGTGCGGAATCCGTCTGTTTGCCTAATGCCTTCCGCATCCTGTACCGTGCCGAAGTTGTGAGGTTTGGGGTTTGGCGTTGGGGGGAAGTATCATAACACGGGCGGTTTCTTCCCCCCACCTTTGACCATTCAGGCTTCAATGCGCCGGGAGTAGCTGCATGTTTTCATTTCTTCGGGGTACGGTTGCGATGAAGGGACTGCAATCGATCGCGCTCGATGTGGGCGGGGTCGGCTATGAAGTGTCTGTCCCTGATTTTGTCCATGAGAAGCTGGGGATGAACCGCGAGGTGACACTGCTGACCTATTGTCATATCCGTGAAGAATCCTTCCAGATTTTCGGATTCCTGCGCCAGGACGAAAAGGCACTCTTTGAACTGTTGCTCGGGATTACAGGGGTGGGGCCCAAGGTGGCGCTTTCGGTGGTTTCGACGCTGCCGCCCGCGCGGTTTGCCGCGGCGATACAGTCCAGCGACGTGACGGCGTTCACAAAAGCACCGGGTGTGGGCAAAAAACTGGCGCAGCGACTGGTGCTGGAGGCGAAGACGAAACTTGGCCAGATACCCGAATTGAGCGCGATTCTGGGCGAATCTGCGGGGGAAACGGTGTCGCTCGGCGGCGATGATGCGTATGAGGCTCTTGTTTCGCTCGGCTGTACTCCGCAGGAGGCGAAACGCGCGGTGCTGGCCGCGCGTGCCGATCTGGGGCCCCAGGCGAAGGACGAGGATGTGGTGCGGACCGCGCTGCGCTCGCTGGCAAGGAAGTAAGCCATGTCAAAGGACGAAATACTCAATCCGGGGCCGAATGAGGATGACCGGGTCATTGACGACCAGATTCGGCCGCAACGGCTGGACGATTTCCCCGGACAGGAGCCGATTAAAGAGAAGCTCCGCATTGCCATAACGGCGACGAAACAGCGGCGCGAGCCGCTGGACCATTTGTTGCTCAGCGGTCCTCCAGGTCTGGGGAAGACGACACTCGCGCGAATCATCGCCAATGAGATGGGCGTCGATATCAAACAGTCCGCTGGTCCGGTTATCGAGCGCCAGGCGGATTTGTCCGCCATACTGACGAGCCTTGAAGAGTTTGACGTGCTTTTCATCGACGAAATTCACCGGCTCAACCACGCGGTTGAGGAAACGCTCTATTCGGCGATGGAAGATTTTGAGGTGGATATCATGCTGGGCCGGGGGCCGACGGCCCGGTCGATGAAGATTGGACTCAAGCCGTTCACGCTCATTGGCGCGACGACCCGCGCGGGACTGCTTACTCCCCCACTGCGCGCCCGGTTCGGCGATGTGTGCCGCTTTGACCTGTACCGTCCCGAGGAACTGGAATGCATCGTTTCCCGGTCCGCCCGCATTTTGAACGTGCCCATTACCGGCGACGGCGCGCTGGAGATTGCCGCGCGTTCGCGCGGCACCGCCCGGGTGGCAAACCGCCTCCTGCGCCGGGTGCGCGACTTTGCCCAGGTGAAAGGAGACGGGGTAATCACGCGGGAGGTTGCGGACGCGGCTTTGAAACTGTTGCGGATCGACGACCTCGGTCTGGACGACATGGACAGGGCGATTGTGCTGACGCTCATTCAAAAGTTCGGCGGCGGACCGGTGGGTTTGTCGTCGATGGCGGTTGCCGTGGGCGAGGAACGGCAGACCCTGGAGGAGGTGCATGAACCCTATCTGATCCAGATTGGTTTCTTGAAGCGGACCTCAAGCGGGCGGATGGCCACGCATTTGGCATATCGCCATTTTGGGATCAAACCGCCCGTCGAAGGGGGGCAGGAATCGCTCTTTTGACAGCGGCGGCGACAGTGCGGGCAAGACCCGGAGAAAACAAAACCGGCCGCATGCGTCCTGTTGGGCAGCACACGACCGGCTGGCTTTTGGCGTGCTCAACTCGGGCGCAGGGTTGAGGTGCGCAGTTCCTTGGGCAGATGCGACCAGTCATTGTGGCACATGATGGCCATGTCGCCTTCGGGCTGGACAATAACCTGCGTGATGCCGCAGTTGCAGATGTCCATGCGCATCCAACTGTCCAGCTCCGCTTTAAGAATGAGGGTCATGAAGTAGCGGATGATGTTGCCGTGGCAGACGATAACGTCGTGCTTGTCGACGCGCTTGGCAATTTTGAAGTACTTGCGGAAGGCAACCTCGGCGCGCTGGCGGTCCTGGGCCACCTGCTGCGCGGTATAGTGGGGCATTTCCACCTGAAGTTTGGCGGTCATGGAGGGAATGCTTTCCCACAGAAGGTCTGTGGGCTGTATGACGAGATGGGGGAATTCCCGGGCGATAATCCGCGCCGTTTCTTCGGCACGGTTCAGGGAACTGCAATGGACGGAGGATACGGGTTTCTGCGCCAGGGCCTTGGCGGTAAGTTCCGCCTGCCGTATTCCCATGGGTGTCAACCCGCCCCCGAGTTCGGAACCCGTGGGGTTGTCCAGATCATGCTGTGCGTGTCGCACCAAATAAAGCACACGTACCGCCATAGCCGTTCATCTCCCGCCTTTGACGCTCCCGCGGGGCACCCGGTGACCGCGTCCCTTGTGCCCGTCGGCGAATGCATGATTTACCATATCGGCCCGGTCAATGTCCATAGGGACGTCCCGGCCGGTCCAGTATAGCACGAAATCCGCCGGTCAGATAAAGTCAAATACCCCCCTTGTTTTGACAGCGAAGACAGGGGGGGTGTGGAGAGTTTGATTCTTTGTTGAAAACCGGATAATCTCATAGGCCGTTGCGGGCTGTGAGAAACGGGCGTTTCCCCGCCCGGTCTGTGACCGGGTGGACGGCGCTTCGAACGCAACCGAAATGCCATCACCACCAGGAGGGATAGCCATGGCAAAGAAGACGGTCAATGTGGCGATGATTGGCGCCCAGTTCATGGGCAAGACGCACAGCAACGGCTGGCGGCAGGTGGGTGCAATGTTTAACCCGCCTTTCACACCGGTGCTCAAGGTCGTCTGCGGCGCTCCGGGTGAAGACCTGAGTGTCGCCAGGGAAAAATGGGGATGGGAGGAAACCTCGGACAACTGGCAGGAAGTTGTCAACCGTCCCGATATCGACATCGTGGACATTTGCACGCCGAACTGGCTGCACCCGCCCGTGGCGATTGCGGCGGCCAAGGCCGGCAAGGCCATTGTCAGCGAAAAGCCGCTGGCAAACTCCCTGAAGGACGCCGAGGAAATGCTGGCGGCCGCAAAAGCGGGCAAAGTGAAGCACATGTGCGGCTTCTCGTACCGCTTCGTGCCGGCCGTGCAGGCGATCAAGGGACTGATCAGTTCGGGCAAGCTCGGGCACATTTTCCACTTCCGCGCCGCCTACCAGCAGGACTGGATTGTTGACCCCAACTTCCCCATGGTGTGGCGTCTCAAGAAGAAGCACACCGGATCGGGCGCGCTCGGCGATATCGGCGCGCACATCACCGACCTGTGCCAGTTCCTCGTCGGCGACGTGGCCGAGGTTACTTCGGCGCTGCAAACGTTCATCAAGAAGCGCAAAGTCGTGTCCGCCAACACGGGCGGGATTTCCGGCACCTCGGGCAAGGACATGGGCAAGTTCGACACGGTGGATGTGGACGACGCCGCGGTGTTTATCGGCCGCATCAAGGGGACGGACACCCTTGCGACGTTCGAGGCCACCCGTTTTGCGCCCGGCCGCCGCAATTACAATTCGATTGAAATCTACGGCAGTGAAGGTTCGGTGCTGTGGAACCAGGAAGACATGAATGTTTATGAATACTTCAACCGGAACGATCCCCCCACGCTCCAGGGTTTCCGCAAGGTGCAGGCCTGCGATCCGGGCAATGCGTATGTGGGCAACTGGTGGCCTTCGGGGCACATCATCGGCTACGAGCACCTGTTCGTGCATGAGATGTACGAGTTCCTGTGCGGGTTGAAGTCCAAGAACGGCAATTACCCGACCTTCGAAGATGCGGTGAAGTGCCAGCGCGTGCTTGAAGCGGTCGAGAAGGCTGCCGCCTCGAAGAAATGGGAGAAGGTGTGAGACTCGGTCAAGGGTAGGTTACGGGCGCCCCGCACGGGTGTGCGGGGCGCTTTTCAGAGAACGGTGGAGAATCCACCACAGGGAGCAATGAAATGAAACTTGGTCTGTTGACGGCAATGTTCAGCGACAAGCCGCTGGCAAAAGTGCTTGAGATAATCAAGCCGCTTGGTCTGCAAACGGTTGAGTTGGGCGCCGGGAACTACCCGGGTGACCCGCACTGCCCGCGAAAGGAACTGCTTGCTTCCAAGCCGAAGCGCGACGAACTGCTGGCGCTTTTGAAGGGCGAAGGGCTGGAAATCAGCGCCCTGAGCTGCCACGGCAACCCGATTCATCCCGATGCCGCCTATGCGAAGGCCAACGCGGAAGTCGAAAAGGAAACGATTCTTCTTGCCGAGATGCTCGGCGTGAAGGTGGTCAACGGCTTCTCGGGCTGCCCGGGCTCGGACCCGAAAGCGACCCTGCCCAACTGGGTCACCTGCGCATGGCCGCCGGACTATCTCCAGGTGCTGGACTACCAGTGGAACGAGGTGGTGTTCCCGTACTGGAAGAAGCAGGCGCAGTTCCTGAAGGACCACGGCGTGAAGTATGCCTTTGAAATGCATCCGGGATTCGTGGTCTACACTC
>CAZOMH010000176.1:0-7977 GCA_964580415.1 uncultured Nitrospirales bacterium | reverse complement strand
GGTGTTGTACAGGTAGAAGATGTTTCCGTCCCTGTCGGCGTAGGTGACGTGGAAGCAGGGCAGTTGCTGCATGCGCAGCGCGTCCTGAAACGCACCGAGATTCGCGGCGCGGCCCATTTCCATCAGTTGGCGCAGCCCGCCGAAGTCCTGGTAGCCGCCGATGCGCCACGAATAGAGCGCGGCGGCGTTGTTTTCAAACAGCGGGCCGCGCGGGCCGATATACGCGGGCACGGAACGCTCTTCCATGCCCGCGTCGGTGCGCACGTAATAGGGCTGCGCCTGGGCCATGTATTCAAGCAGTGCCACCATGCCTGTCGGAATCGGAAGTTCTCCGTTCTTGTCCTGGTCTTTCGGCGTCTCGCCCGGGGGGGGCGTCGCGAAATGCTCATTGTACACGTCGGCGAAGTCGGGGAAGTTGGGCGTGAGCGCCCATCCAAGCGCGGCGTTGTGTCCCATGGCGATGACCGGCACGCCGCACAGGGCGGCGCCGGACACATCCATGTCGCCCATCGCCAGATGGGCTTCGCACCACTGGAAGGGCCCGTCGAAATGCTCGTGGGGGTTGATGACGAGGATAGCCTTGCCCTCGGCGGTGCGCGACGGCGCCATGGCCCACGCATTGCCGGTTTCCATGGCGGGCGGGCGGTGCCAGGTGCCCGGAGCGTCAAAAGGGGCAAAACTCATGAGGAACGCGTGCCATAGGGCGAGCACATCCTGTGCCTGGGCGCCGTCGGCCCATGCGGGCGCAACGCCCGGATGGTCGATGATCCAGGAGTTTATCCCGAGCGCAAATCCCTCGCAGAGTTCACGGGTGACGGGGTCGATCTGTTCCAGCGCCGCCTGTGCGAGCCGGGCGTGGTTCATCTTGACGGAGAATGCGTCCGATTCGGCATAGGCCGGACCGAGCACGGCGGCGAGCCGGCCGTTTGCCATGCGGTAGGCCAGCAGGAGCGATTCAATGCGGTCCTCCGCCTGTGCGTAGCCGAATGCAAAGCCCAGCGCCCGGGCGTTTTCGGCGTAGACATGGGGCACGCCCCACTCGTCGCGGTACAGCGTCGCCTGGCTCCACAGCGTCACCGGGTCCGGGGCCTGCTGTGCGGTCGCGGACAAAGAGCCCAAGAGCGTCACCGCCGCCACGGCGGCAAAGCCTGTCCAGAACGTTTTTACCGGATGGAGATGTGCCGAAGACATGAAAGCATTATAGGGGTATTGTGCAACGCGAGAAAAGTTCCCCGGCGGCGGCGGTGACGGAAACGGCCGCGACCGGGTCATGAAGGGTTTTACGGGAGGAGACCGGGCGTGCCGCATGCTTTGTTGCCTGCGGCACGCCCGGTTCCGCATGTTCTACAGGGCGGGCACCTCTGCCGGGGCCTGGTTTTCGGGCAAGTCTATTTCGAGGGGCGCCTTTTCAGTTTGCAGTTTCACCCAGGTCTTCTTTGTGTCAAGGTTCGGATTGCGCCAGAGCAGTTCCTGGGTGATGTCCTGCGCGTAAATCGGGCTGGACAGGGCATACACTTCGATTGGGCCGAAACCGCTTTTCTTTGGATCGGCCGGACCGATCACGCGGATGCGGTAGGTGGCGTAGATGGTGGGATGGCGGGTAAACCGGATGGCCACGCTGTCGCCGTTGATGGGCACGGTGCGGATGGGCCGTCCGTTTTCGAGCACTTGCAGTTTCTTGCCCGGGGCTTTCTGCACGACCGCCACAAACGCGATGTCCACGTTGAGCGGCACAACGCCCCCAATACCGACGTCAACGCTGTTGTCGGCCATGACGTCGGCGGTAAAGCCCAACTGCGGCCCGTCAACGTCGCAGGAAATGTAGGTGCGCCCGAGGCGCAGTCCCTCAAGCAGGGAGGGAACCGACAGGTCTTTGGCGCAGATGTAGGTGACGGGCTTTGCCAGGGGTATTTTCTTGCTGCCCGAGCCGGACCCGGCAATGGCGCAACCCATGAGCCCGCGCTTGAGTTCATAGTCCCAGAACAGGCACGCCTGCGCGTTGGCGGACATGTTCTCGTCCATACTGCCCGCGGTGGCCGCGGCCGATGCGGCGGCGGCGATGGAATGCACCAGCCGTCCGTCTTTGCGGACCTTGACTTCCTCGCCGAGATTGTTGAGGGCCAGCGGGGGGTTGCCGCGCCAGTCGCGGAACCAGACCTCCACGGCGTTGACATAGCTTGTGCCCCACTGCCAGGGTTTCGTGGGAAAGGTGGGGTGGGCGACGGCCCAGATGCCGCCCTGGGCCTGCACGCGGATGCATTCGGCCTGCGCGGCCCATTCGGCCTGCGCGGCCGTCAGGGTCGAGGGGGGATCGGGGGTGGTGCGCGGACCGTACACGAGAGCCACGCCCATATTGTCTGTTCCCCACTCCATGGCGGGGATGAGCGCTGTCTTGTTGGATTTGAATCCGGGGTCCCTGGTGGAGGCCAGCGTGTTCCGATCACAGATCGCCAGGAAATCGAGCCCTCCCTTTTCGGCGCGCCCCACGAGTTCCGGGACCGATTCCGTTCCAACGCCGTATTTCGAGTGCGCATGCAGGTCGCCGCGGAACCATCCTCCTTCGGAGCGGATAACAGTTTTGTCCAGGGGGAGTTCCGCGCGGCCCGGAATACTGGCCGCGTTGTACGGGTCCGTCCCGCTGTCGAGTTCCACGCGGTCAATGGCGAGATCGCCGTCGGAGTCAAAGGCCCGGATGGGAACGGCGCCGCTGGCCCCCTCCAGCAGATCGAGCGACAGTGCCGCGGTTTGGCCCGCCTTGACAGTCAGGTCTTGCACCTGTACCAGCACGGGCACGCCGTTGTCGTAGACATGCACATAGGCCCGGTAGTCGCCCTGGGGAACCTGCGCGGACAGGGAGCCCTTCTTGACTTCGAGAGACTTGGTTGCGCCGCCCTCAAGGCTGAGCAGGTCGATGCGCCCGTCCAGCATCGTGTTCACGACGGTTTTGAGCACGGCGCTGAGTGTGCCCTTGGGGCGGGTCTCCAGGTCGATTAAAGGCTTTTCGCCCGCGGCCTCTTCTTTGCCCGCGGGTGCCGCCCCGTTCTTCTTTTCGCCCGCCGCGCCCCGCTCTCCGCCTGTTCCGGCACACCCCGCAAACGCCGCAGCGAGCAGGGCGCATCCTGCCATCAACCGAACAGTCCGCATAAGCATGTGTTTATTTCCCAGCCGGTTCGGGAACGGTCCCGGCACCCGCTTTCTTTGGGGGGGTGTACCCCCGGTCATGTCTGGTATTCCGTACTTTTGACTTGTTTTAATGCGTGACATACTGTACACTTTATGCACAAACAACCATTAGTCATGTTCTTGCTGCGAAAAGGATACCGTCGGCAACCGTAGTCGGCGTCTTCCCGCAGGCAAGGGGCCAAAAGTCGTTGAGCACAACGGCGGCTAGTGGAACCACTGTACAAGGATGAAGGATACCATGACAAGACCGAAACACAAAACCAATGACGATCTGCTCGATTTGCTTTCGTCCGTTGATCTTCAAAGCAGTGTGGCTGTGTACGTGCAGATTGAGAACCATGTTCAGTTTGCCATTTCTTCCGGCCGCCTTAAGCCGGGCGATCAACTCCCTGCGGTTCGCGAGCTTTCCGAGCGCCTGAAGGTCAACACGAACACCGTGTCGAAAGCCTACCGGGACCTGGTTGTCATGGGCCTTTTGTACACGCGCCGCGGCATGGGCGTCTTCGTCAGCAAGGATATCGAAGAGAAGTGCAAGGATGATTGCCGGCGCCGGGTGCTGACCCGCCTCAACGAGGTGGTTTGTGAAAGCCGCGCCGCCGGTTTTGACGACAAGGAAATCGTGGAAATCGTCGAGAAGGTGCTCAAGCTGAAGAGCAATCCTTACGGCGGTTTTGCCCCCGCGCTTACCTCATATCTTCGCCGCCGCAAGTAGTTTTCCGCCGCCGCCCCCCGGGGGCGGCTGAATTCAGTCGGCTTCAGGACCGCGTTTCGGCGCGGTCCTTTGTTTTTTGTTTTTGTATTCAAACAGGATTTGCCTTTCCGCGCGCGAAACAGGTGATCCCGTTGAACCGGCAGGGTGCGCCGTCGGTGAAGAGGCCGACCTGTGCCGGGGGCCAGGCGCCGGGAACAGCGAGTGTTTCCACGCCGTCGACAAAGAGCACCAGCCGGTTGTCCAACCGCAGGCTCCGCAGATTGCAGCCGCCGTCCTGCAGGGAAAGGATGCGGTGCTTTCTGGATGCGATTGCGGCGGACAATTCGGGAATGGGAACCCCGTTGCGCTTTCCGGTGGCAGTGACCCGGGTCATGTCTTCATTCAGCGCGACCCGCACAAAATTGTTTTCATCGGCATAGACCGGGTAGGCGCCGCAGGCGGCGTTTGTCCCCGTCCGTTCCGGGAACACTTGAACGGAGAATTCGCCTTCCGCTATTGGATCGCCCTTGAAGGCCCGGGTCTCTCCCGAGAGCGGTTCAGCGAAGAGACCCTTTTTGTTTGCCCCCCACACGCCGGTGGAGGGACTGCCGCACAGCGCGCCGTCCCATCCGCGAATGGCCCCGTCAAATTCGTCCCAGCCGATGGAATAGACCACGCCGCCAAATGCGGCCGCCGCATTTCGGGTGGCCAATCCGGGACGTCCCGTGTTGCAGTCTTCCGCTGGAATATAAGGGTTTCCCGGCGCGGGAATGCCGTCCAACAGCACCTCGATGGAGTGGCCGTTCTTGACCACCGCAAGCTGGTGCCAACCCTCCCAGTTGAAACCGTCCGGGAGCGGGGAAACCTCGGTGCGTATTACAAATCCGCGTCTATGCACCCAGAACCATGTGTTGTCGCGACGGTCCAATCCCACATAGACGGCGTTCTCGCGGCCGTTTTCCCAGGCGATGATGCCCGCCTGACGGCTTTCCTTGTCCAGGAAACGCAGTCCCGCCTCGAACACATAATTTGTTGCCGCAGGCACGCCGAGGTTGGCGCGGCACAGTCCCTGCAATTTCGTTTGGCGGACTTCGCCGCCGGACGTTTCCCATTCGCCCTCCACGGGCATCCAGGGTCCGGCGAGCGGTCCTTCACGGTCGAAAAGATCGCGAAATGCGGGCGCGGCCGGTTCCGGGTGCGTGCCGGAGCTTGAAGCAGTGGTGGGACCGTCGATCAGGAGTTCCCGGTCCAGGAAGAAGACGCGGTCAATCGCCTGGGAACGTTTCGGGTCGCCGCCGTATACGGCAAAGTACGCCAGCCACCATTCGAACCAGTTCGGCCCGCGCACGAGGCTGGGCTGGCCGCAATTGGCCACAGCCGGACCGCCGGTGGCGGGTGCCCCGGTCTTGTCCAGCACGGGATAGGGATATTTGCATGCGTTCGCAAATTCCAGGGGGTTCTTGGCCACGGCGCAGCCCATGGCGTAATTTCCGTAATGCAGGGCGGTGTGGTTGGCGTTGTACAGCATGTAACAGTTGCCGCGGTAACGGCGGACGAAAGGTCCTTCGTTGACCGGTTCGTCTTTCAGTTCCCAGGTGCCCGGCACGGGGGCGAGCAATGCGGTCGGGGTGCCGGTGAGTTTGTCGGGACCGGACATGCGCTGTCCCCATATTTGGTTTCCGGGATCAAACTTCACCGTGTAAAAGTACGCGGCGCCGTCGTCGTCAACAAACAGGTTTGGATCGATGCGGCCGTCAAAGGGGTGCGCGCGTTCCGGTTCTTTGTAGGGGCCGAGAACTTCGTCCGAAACCGCCCTTCCGATTTCCCGCAACGGGCCGCAATTGACGGACCAGTACAGATTGAACCGGCCGTTGACCAGGGAAATGTCGCAGGCATGGATGTTCGCATCGGCGGCCGCTCCGTCCCTGGCCCAATCATTGTCCATGGAGAAGACGTGCCTTGGGCCGGTCCATAGGATCAGATCGTCGGAGACAAAGACGCCGCCCGCGGTTCCCACGCCCATGAGATAGTACCGGCCGTTGAAGCGGAGCACGCCCGCGTCGGCGACGCCCGGCAGCACCGGGTTTGGCGCTGCCCCCGCATCAAGAAACATCATTCCCGCCACCGGCAGAAAGACCCGAAAGAGAAGACGGAAAACACCCGTCCGGCACTCTGTGCGCACATGCATTGCTCTCACCCCTGTGCGTCTTTCCGGCCGCGCCCCGCAGCCGGAATTTGGACGGCGCATTTTACAGCAACGGGTGCGCCAAGAGCGAGAAAGACGGCAGTCCTCCGCATGCACGCGCCCCCCCCGGCTCTTGCCGGCGTTGAAAACAGAACGCCCGCCACAAGGGCGGGCGCGCATGGCCGTCAGGGATGTGCCGTTTCCGGCAATGTCACACGGGCAGTTCCCATCCCTTGCGGTATTCCTTGGTGAGGAGTTTGTCAAGGGACCGGTCGCTGGTTACCTGCATCTTTTCGCGGTCGTATTCGACTTTCTTGCCGGCCAGTACGGCGATATTGCCGAAGAGCAGCATTTCCGTAAAGGGGGCGGCGTAGTCGAAGTTGGACACGGCGGGTTTGCCGGTCCGGCAGGCATCGGCGAAATTGCGGTAGTGGTTCTCGCCGGAGATGCGCTCCAGGGTTTGCGCGGGCTGTTTGTAGTCCTTCATTCTTTCGTCGGGCAAAAGGCGCGCGTCGCCGCCGTAGGTGCCGGTGGTGAGCACGCCCTTGTCGCCGATGTACAGCGCACCGTTGTCACCCTCGCCCAGCTTCTGGTCAGCCGGCACGCCCTCGGGGCGGGGCGGCATTTTGCCGTTCTCATACCAGAACATTTCGAGGGCGGGCATGTCGCCGCGCGCGGGGAAACTGTACTTGACGATGACATTGGACGGGAAGGTTTCGGTGTTGACGTTTTCGGCGTTTACCGGTTCCACCGAGAAGGTCTTGGCCTCGTTCAGCTTGAGCGCAAAGACGGCCGGGTCCATGATGTGGCATCCCATGTCGCCCAGCCCCCCGCAGCCGAAGGGAATCCAGCCGCGCCACTTGAAGGGTGCGTAGGACTTGCTGTAAGGGCGTCCGGCCGCGGTGCCGAGCCACAGGTCCCAGTCCATGGTTTCGGGCACGGGCTCGCCCGGAGCGGGGGGCGTGGCAATGCCCTGCGGCCAGCGGACGCCGGGACGGTTTGTCCAGAGGTGGACGGTATGCACGCTGCCCGCGGCACCCGCCCAGAGCATCTCGGCCAGATCACGCACGCCGTTTCCGGAGTGGCCCTGGTTTCCCATTTGCGTCATGACCTTCATCTCTCTCGCGGTCCTGGCCAGGAGGCGCGCCTCGGCCACGGTGTGGGTGAGCGGTTTTTGCACGTAGACGTGCTTGCCCAGTTTCATGGCTGTGTAGGCCGCGGGCGCATGGGTGTGGTCGGGCGTGGACACGGTGACCGCGTCGATCTGGCCGCCCATCTCGTCGAGCATCTTCCGGTAGTCCTGGTACTGTTTCGCGTTGGGCAGGCGGTAGATCGCCTCTTGGGCGTGCGCGAAATCGACGTCGCAGATGGCCACCACGTTTTCCCGCGACAATGACAGAATGTCCTGCGTGCCCTTGCCGCCGACGCCGATGCCGGCCACGTTGAGTTTTTCATTGGGCGAGAGTTTGCCCGGCACAACCTTGGCCGTGTTGGGTTTCGGGTTGCCGGTGGCGCAGCCTGAAAGGACTGCGGTGGAGGTCGCGGCCGCAAGAAAGGCGCGCCGGGTCATGTCATGCATGCTCATGGGTTGCTTCTCCGATTTTTTGCCGGGTTGGGTGGAAATCTTCAGTCCATCGTTTTCATCGCCAATTAAGACGGCCCCGGCAGTCGTGATGACCGCCGGGGCCGTATAGTTTACGCCTCCGGGCCGCGTGATTACAGCGGCATGAAGTCGAAGCCCTTCCTGTATTCCTTGGTCAGGTACTGGTTGGCCTTCTTGTCGTTGGTGATGGTCATGGAAGCCACGTCGAATTCAATCTTCTTTCCCGCGAGCAGGGCGACGTTGCCCATGTTGGCCACTTCGGTGAGCGGGCCCGCATAGGAGAAGTCGGACATGGCGACGGTGTTGTTGATGCAG
>CAZOMH010000175.1:0-7989 GCA_964580415.1 uncultured Nitrospirales bacterium | reverse complement strand
GGGGAATGCGGCGACGGCTGGACGCGGGGCCAACCGCTGAATGATATTGTCTATCGCGGGCCCGGCGCGGCGGTCATGACGGCCGTCGATGAGGATGGCCCCCTGCGGACCGTGTTCCGGGTGGAACGAACGCTGGACCTGCCCCGCGAACTGGACCAGAAAACGGGCTACCGCTCCACGGACCGGGTGGCCGTGAAAATCACCGATTTCATCACGGTGGCCAAGCACAGTCCAGTGCTGCGTGTGCGCACCGTGATCGACAACCGCGCCAAGGACCACCGCCTGCGCGTATTCTTTCCCACACATATACAAACCGACAAATCCTTCGCAGACACACCCTTTGCCATGGTGGAGCGGGATATCGCAATCCCGACGGAGACTGCGGAGTGGCAGGAACGAATCAATCCAGAAAAGGCGTTTACGTCGGTTTGTGGCATTCAGGAAAACACGGGCGGGTTTGCCCTGTTGTGTCCGGAAGGCCTGCATGAGTATGCCGTGCTGGACACTTCGGAGCGAACCTTGGCCCTGACGCTCTTCCGATCTTTCCGGAAAACAGTGGCCCGCGCCGAAGAATCCGATGGTCAAATACAGGGATTATTATCGTTTACGTACTGTTTGTATCCGTTTGCAGACGCATTCAATGCCGTAGACGCGCTGGAGTTGGTGGCGGAATTACAGGCACCGGTTCGCAGCCATGATGTTCGGGAAGACGCGGTGCCCACCCGGTCGTTCATGCGGGTAGATTCCGGAGGGGCCGTGATGACCGCACTCAAGCCCGCCGAGGATGGCCAGGGAGCGGTAATCCGTTTCTGGAATCCAAGCGGACAGGAGCGGGAAGCTGTCCTGCAGACGGCAGCACCCATGCTTGAGGCCTGTACGACCGCACTGAACGAGGAGTATGTGGGGGCGCTGACTGTTACTGCGGGAAATACGGCGACCGTAAGAGTTCCTGCCTGCGGCTTGACCACAGTGCGGTTTTACACGAGCCCCCTCCGCTGAAGCAAACACCCGCAGGAAAGAGAGCCGCGCGAGAAAAAGACTCCGGCAGTCGGCATGCCATGGCACCACCGACTGCCGGAATAATACCCGGCTAGTTCACCGCATGCACCACGACAGTCTCCACGTCGCCATTGTCCCCGGTAACGTCGAAAGACACCGTGTTGTCTCCGGCGGGCAAGAGGGTTCGGTCAATGGCCACATATATCACGGTGGCTCCGCCTGACCCCAGGGGGTAGGGAGGTGTTGCGGGATTGGCATCAGGATCGGCCGCGGGGACATTCACTTTGAGCCATGCGGGCAGGGAAGAAGGAGGCTGGGCGAGGGGAATATCCCACGCCAGATCGCCGACACTGCTGTTGCGAATGCACAGCGGCAGGTGATTCTTGCTGTCGCCGAAATCAAGCGTATGCTGGGTCACCCCCAGCTTGGGACTGGCACCAAGTTCATACATCAAGTAATAGGGCCCGTCGGTGCCCGTAATATTCATCGTGTCGGCAGAATTCTTGTCACCGTATGTCCAATCCAAAAACACCTCAAGGCTGTACAATCCGGGAGGATCACTCTCACCCGGCCAGGGGATGAAATACTGGGTTCCAGGAGCCTCGGTCAGAGCAACCGGACCGCCGCCCGCCTCAGGAACAAGCTTAAAACCGCCCGGCTGAGTACCGCTGGCATATCCGGTTCCAAGCCTTGGCACCCAGTACAGCTGCACATCGGTCGGGGGATGGGCACCGCCGCGGTTATAGACATTGATCTCAACGGCACCCTCGTTGGCAGACAACAGGAGTGTCGGCACTATCGTGACGGAACCATCGACACGGGGACTAATGAAATCGGCCGTGAGCGGCACCACGCCTTTGACGGCCAACCGAGGCAGCGAAGGAGCGCGATAGGGCTTGGCACCGACGGTGATGGTGTCGGGGTGGGTGAAATACTTGCCGTCACGGTCCGCGCCGATAACGGGATCAAGCACCGCAAGCCTGACTTTGAAGGGGTTGACCGCGCCGGTCACGCGAACCTCGACAAGTCCGCCGTAATCACCGTAACGGAAGGTGCGCCCCTCCGGGGCAACAAAGGAATATTGATCGCCCGTGTCTGTTCGCACCCAATCGCTGACCAGACCGCCCTGCTCTTCCGGCACAGTAACCACTTCGGAGGCAACGCCCGAGTCCGGACTTTCCACGTTCAGCTGCAAGTTCAACCGGTTGAGGTTGCGCGGCGCATAGTCCATGTACACGAACACGGAGGTTACGCCGCTGGAATCGGCATTAATACCCTCGGTGCGCATGCCAATCTGGCCGAGCCGAACATCGTGGGCATAGTAGGCGAGAGGCACGCCGCTAATGGTGGCGCTGCCATTCACCGACGGGGTCGTGTCAAGCAGCTCAAGCCGGGCGTCCAGCACAACACCGGCGGACTCGTTGAGCGAGGGATAGGAAATGGAAATGTGCGAACGCAGGTCACGGGGCAGCGACTGCGCGGTGGAATTGCCGGGCTCAGTCCTGCACCAATTGAGCAACTCGGACGCTTGGGGCACCTCCACCCCGTCGGCGTTCTTTTTGGTCTGGGACGAATAGTAATGGCCCCCGGAACCGGAAGACAGCGTAATCAGCGTGTTGGCCTGAACCGCCTGTCCCCAGCCTATCGGGAAGAAACGAACCCTCCTGTCCTCCATGTAGTTCGCAACGGTGGCGAGATCACCGGGCGGTGTGGTGCGACGGCCATCGGTGACGGCGACAAGAATCGACTCGTCCGAAGTGTCGAAGGGAATCAGATTCGTGCAATTGTCTATACCGTACAGGGTGGCAGCACCCCCAACGACGGCAGGCAACAGCGCCGTGGCGCCGTTGTCTTCCACATTCGTATGGTTAATACGGTAATCCAGCACTTCCTTGTCATGCACAAAGGCATCAGTGGCGAACTGCGGGTGAGCGGGATCGGCGCCGTAAATGATGCGAAGATCATTGTCCAACCCGTATCGGCGCTCGTTGAAGACGGCAAGCGCGACACGGTAGTGCTCGGGGAACTCGGCCAGCATCGGCCCTATGCACTGAACGTACAATTTGTCGAGCGGGTTTTCGCCGGGCAGCAGGACCAATTGCCCGTCATCAACCAGCGCCTGGGCCGCGGACAGCATACTGCCGGAGTAGTCGAGCATGACAAACACGTCAAACCGCAGTTTCTCGTCCTTCTTGACAAATGTGTTGGTCTCGTTGAGGTCGAGCGCCTGCGAATCTTCGGCGAATGTCGCCAGCACATTGGTCACGTTGTAGAAGGTCCGCGTGTCGGTAAAGATGTCTTCCAGGCTCGCCAATGCCTTGTAGGCCTGATCGCGCAGCAGCACGTTCATGCGCACCAATGAAGGCGGACGCAGTCTGGTGACGGCAGTCTCCACGGTAAGCTTGGCCAGATCAACGGACACCTTCACCTCGACCGGATCGACCGGAAGGGCATCCTCGGGCACGTCTACCGCCTCCACGATGAGCTTTGCCACGCCGCCCTCGCCGGTAATGCGCGACCTGTCGATGGCAACACTTACTGCCTGCCAGTCCTTGGACTGGGAAGCCGGCACACCAATGCTGCGGCCGGTGGGCGGTTCCACAAAGAGCCAGGTGGGCTGGGTGGAAGTCACCTTGAAGTTGAGGTATTCGCCCGCGTCGCCCAAATTGGCAACGGCCAACAGGTCCGTGTTTGAAAAGCGCCCGAAGGTTATATCGCCCGGCTTCACACCGATAACGATGCTGTAGGGCACGCGAATCTGAATCTCGATGACGAGTATCGGATTGGACGGATCATTGGAGACAAGGGGCAGCTTGAACACGGCGCCGGCCCTGGTCAGCGTGCTGCGGTCCACGGTGATGCGCACCGTCTGCTGGCGGCCGGGATCAACGGTGCCCTGCTGGGGCGAAATGGAGGTGATCCATGCGGGGAGGACTGTCCCCGGCTGTATATTCCAGGTAAGCGTGCCCTCGCCCGTGTTCACCACAACAAAGTCCTGCGTGTCTTCGGCAATGTCGAGGCGGGCATACGGCACGCCGAGCGCGTCCACCCCCTCGCCCACAAGACCGAATTGGGGCAGTTGCGGGGCGGTGGCATGCACACGCACGGGCACGGGGGTGGTGGAATCACCGGAGGCGACGACGTTGAATGTGAAGTCGAACACCTCAAGATCGGGCGCCTTGGTGCGGTCCACGCGCACGGCGATGGTGTCGGTAATGTCGCCGCTGACGGTGCCGGAGGCCACACCGGAACCGTCCACGGGGGTCAGGGACAGCCACGCGGGGAATCCTGAAGTGTCGATGCTCCAGTTGATGGTGCCCAGTCCGTCATTCCAGATGCCCGCCGTGGTTTCGGTGCGGGTAACGCCGAAATCCATGTCCTGCGGAGCAACCTTGAGCGCGGGGGGCTTGGGCCGGGTCATGGTCACATCCACGGTGTCCTCCCCCCCGTCAAAGGTGAACGTAATCGTGGCTGCATAGTCGCCCGGATCGACCGCGGAGGGGGTTGCGGTCACGTTGATGGTCTGGGTGCCCGTGAGGGTGCCCGACGCGGCGCTCATGGACATCCATGGTGTGTTGGCGGAAACGGCTGCGGTCCACTTTATCGGCGTGGCGCCAAGATTTGCAAGGGTAAGCGGCAGGGTTGCCGGATCGCTGATGGTGCCGAAGGCCAATGCAGAAGGCGCCACGGTGAATCCGGGCACGGACAGCGTTACCGGCACGATTTGGCTGTACGCCAGCGCCGTGGCCTCCACCTTGATGTTTCCTGTGTAGCTCCCCGGCGCCAGCCCGGTGGCATTGGCGGTGGCCGTCACCTGCAGGGGGCCGGGCACGGGCAGGGTTGCGGCGGCGTTGTCCACGGACAGCCAGTTTCCGCCGGAGTCCGTCGATGCCGAAATCGCCAGAACCACGGGAAGCGTGCCGTTGTTTTCAACCGTGAGCGACTGGGTCTTCACGCCTTCGGTCCGGCCAAAATCGACCTTGGCGGGCTGCACGCTGAAAGGAGGCACGTTCATGCTCACGTCAACACCGGCATTGCCGCCGTTGGACACGATGCTGATGCTTGAAGTGTAGGGGTCTGTCTGGGCGGAGATGCCGCTCCGGCTGACGTTGACGGTGACCACCGCCTGCTTGCCGAAGCTTTCGAGCGTGCCGCTGGCCGGCTGGACGTTAAGCCATGTCGCGGTGGCGGGGAAACCCAGCGTCCATTCGAGGCTGGCGTTGCCGCCGTTGGTGATGGTGAACTGCTCCGTCGTGCCGGTGAGACCGAAATCAATGCTTGTGCGGGATACCTGCAGCACCGGTTCGCCGGACTGGGAGGCTGAGACGATGACAGTCTGATCCCCCCCGTCGGAAGTGATGGATATTTCGCCGCGTGTCACGCCCTGGGCGGGCAGTGCGGAACGGTTGAGCAGCACCTGAATGAAGGCGACATCGGTGGTGACGGCCCCCTCGACAACGCCGTCCTCCTTGCCGCCGGACACGGACGAGATTTCCACCCAGGGAAGGTCCTCGGTGACCTTGTAATTCAGCGTGCCGCCGCCGGTGTTCTCAATGCGGAAATTGGCCGAGGTCACGTCCCCCCCGAGCGCGATGGTCAACGGCGTCACCGAAAGCTGCGGAAAGGGACAGCCCGTGAGCAGAACCAACGCGAGACCCAGGCCAGTCCAGGCTACGCAACGTTTTGTGAACGACATACCTCAGTCCTCTCCGAGGCGCGGTCCGTCCGGGTCGCCGCGCGCATCAGTTGACGGTCAGCGGATACTCGCCGTAACCGGCGTGATTTCCGTGCCAAAAGCGTCTGTGATTATCTGCAAACTCGCGTCGTAGTCTCCTGAAACCAGGCCTGCCGCGTTGAGCGTGAGTCCCACGGTCGTCTGCGTGCCCGGAGCCAGTTGCGTCTGTTGCGAACCCGTGTAGTCTATGGCGATATTGGCGCTGTCGAGCATGCTGGCCCGCGACGCCACCGCCAAACCGGCCGTCCAGTCGAAGGTGTCGAGACGGTTGTTGCGCACGGTGACCGTGGCCGAACCGGCCGACAGGTTGATGGAGGCGGGAAGCGTCAGCAACCCCGGACGGGTCTTGTCGTCGGGATAGGGGTCCTGGAAATCAGTCAAGCCGTCTGCGTCGTGGTCCCAGGCACCGGTGGCCTCGGGGTCGATTCCCGGAACCTGCAGATCAGCAATGGTCCGGGAGCACGAGGCCGTATCGGACTTTTGTGCAATGAGCAGGGGCCGGTCCAGGCAGGTGGGCCCGTCCGGATACAGGAAGAACACCGTCCTCGATGGACCCTGGGGTGTTTCAGGGGCCAGGTATATCTCGTTGTCGCAGCGCATGTCCAAGGCGATGGCAGGGTCCACGCCGGCCGTCACGCATGCGTCCGCAAACCCCTTCACGTTGGTGAAACGAATCCGCAGCAGATTGCCCGAGGCGCCATAACCCAGCGTGTTTGCCTGATCCGTAAGCAGGGTGAAGATGTTGTCTTTTTCGGACACAAGCCGCCATGAAGAGCTGAAGGAGTCCCGGGCGACCAGCAAACCGTCGGGCGCAAGTTCAACGCCCATCTTCACATTTGCGAAGGCGGCCGCCGCCGATGCGGGAACATCGGGGCCCATGGACGGGATAAAGCGGACCCGGAAACGGTTTACGCCGCGGGGCGCATAGTCCGCGCGCAGGTATACTTCGGCATGCACGGCCTCATCCAGTGTCGATGCGGAAACATCGCTCACGATGCCCGTGGTCGTCAGGGACAACTGCCCGGCCCGGACATCCCCGTTGTAGAACACACCGTCCTTTTCGAAGGTGCCTGTGATAACCTTGCCGTTGGACTGGGTATAGTTGGCGCGAATGCTGTAGGTGCCCGCTTTTTGCAGCGTGGACACATAGGACAGCACGATTTGATTTCCCAGATCGGCCCAAATGACGCCCGGGGCATCATGGAGACCGGCGGAAAGGGCTTGTATGACCGTATTGGTGTCGTCCAGGGTCATGTCCACCGTCGCCGAACCGTCACCATTGTCCGATTGGACCTGCAACAAACCGCTCACCTTGTGCAGGGGCGGCGAGCCCGCCCCGGCCGGATTGACGGTGACTATGACACGGGTGCTGGCACCGGGCGCAGTGGAACCGGCATTCGGGCTAATGGACGTGATCCAGGGGAGGGTTGTGCCGGGCGTAATGGTCCAGTTCAGCGTTGCCTTTCCCGTGTTGACCACTTCAAAGGCCACGCTGTCCGTGGCGGGGTTGTCCTGTGATTCCAGCACCAGACCGTATTCGTTTCCGAGCAGCCGGGCCAGATTGGCGGCATCACCGGCATTGTAGAAATGTCCGCCGGTTTCCTCCGCCACGGTAAGCAAATCGGCGGTGTTCACGGTGGACTTGGGGGCGTAGGCCACGGGGTAGAGCCGGACCCGGTTGTCCTTCGCGGTGCCGTAGACTTCCGTGGCCGACGTGACGGACGAGTTGTCGCGCCCGTCGGTGACAAACACCACGGCGCGGACGTCGGCGTCGTCATAGGGCAGCACTTCGGCCGGGTCTTCCGCAACCAGACGGGCAATGGCATCGGCGACGGCATCCCAAACCGTGGAAGTGCCGTGGAGATCGTCCGGAACGTCGAAGGCGGCGAGGGCCTTCTTCAGCGCCACACGGTCGGTGGAGAATGGATAAATCAGACGGTTGGCCTGCTGGCGATCATTGTAATACATCAGCGAAACACGGTATCCGGCAGGCAGGTCGTCAATAAAACGTCCGGCCGCCTCGCGCACCTGATTGATGACCACACCCGGCGCCAGCGGATTTGTCGCATCGCTTCCGCCGGCGTTGTAAAGACTGCCGGTGTAGTCCAGCATGAGCACCAGGTTCGTCTTGAGGTTCTCCGGACCGGAGATATTGAGCGTGGTCTCGCTGAAGTCCACAGTCTCGTCATTCTCGGCTATGGAAAAGCTCAGATTTGCCCGCTCGGCGGCGGTCTGCGTGGGGACCGCGCGACCCG
>CAZOMH010000174.1:0-7989 GCA_964580415.1 uncultured Nitrospirales bacterium | reverse complement strand
TGAGGGCAGCGTGTCCACCGCCGGCGCCGCCAATGCGCTGGCGCTGCTCGACCGCCTGGATGCCGTCACGGGTATCTTCCGGCCCGGCCAGGAAGATGACGAAGCGCCCGCCGAAATCATGGAAAAGGTGCTCGCCCGCCAGCAGGCCCGCCGCGACCGCAATTTTGCCGAATCCGACCGCCTGCGCGACGAAGTCCTCGCCGCCGGCTGGGTCATCGAAGACACCCCCAAGGGCCCCCGCGTTAAGAAGGCTTAGCTGAACGAGTGTGGGACAGCCGCCCTCGGCTGCCAACGGGTGTGGGACAGCCGCCCTCGGCTGCCAACGAGTGTGGGACAGCCGCCCTCGGCTGTCAATGAGTGTGGGACAGCCGCCCTCGGCTGTCAACGTTTTCGTCTAAGCGTGACCATCCAGCCCGGGTCATGCCATCGCGGGTTGAAAGGAGAAGGTTATGTTCATTCGCTCGATACGCTGTGCCGTTCTAACGAGTCTGCTCGTCGTGCTCGCGGGGTGCCCCGTCGACAAGGGCGGCACGGTCACCCAATACGCCACGCTCGAATGCCTGTTCAAGGGCGTCTACGACGGTGATATGAGCATCGGCCAGCTAAAGAAGGCGGGCGACTTCGGCCTGGGCACCTTCAACGCGCTTGACGGCGAGATGGTCGTGGTCGACGGCAAGGTTTACCAGGCCCGCAGCGATGGTACCGTTGCCGAGGCCGCCGACGCCATGCTTACGCCCTTTGCCGCCGTGCTGCCCATGTGCGCGCAGAACGAAATCGACATTCCGGCCGGCTTGGACTTCGCCGGTCTGTCGGCCGCCATCGATGCCACGCTGCCCTCGAAGAACCTTTTTGCCGCGGTGCGTATTGACGGTGTTTTTCCCTGGCTCAAGTTCCGCACCGTGCCCCGGCAGCAACCGCCCTATCCGCCGCTGCTCGATGTGCTGCCGAACCAGGTGGTGACGGAACTCGCCAATGTGGAGGGCACGCTGGTGATCATGCGCATGCCGGTCTACATCGGCGCGCTCAATTCAGCCGGGTACCACATTCACTTCCTGGGCGCCGACCACAAAAGCGCCGGTCATGTCCTTGGACTGCAAACCGGGCAGCATACCGCCGCAATCGACGTCGTGCCCAATCTCAACGTTCAACTTCCCACAACCGGCGACTTTATCACCGCCCCACTCACAGGGGTGCTGGCCGAAAAGATGCTTTCCGGGGACATCCCGATTCTCTAAGGGAACCGGCACGCCCACGCTCCGCACCGCAGGCGTCCCGCCTGCCTTGTGTCCCGCCTGCCCCGGCCTACTTTGTCGGCACCCCTGGCACGGTGAACCAAGCCGCCAAGAACTGCGCCATCGGGCCGTCATAAACCGCGCGTTTGATGTTCATCCAGGTGCGCTGATCGCCGACGGCATAGGATATGTGCGTCTTGCCGTTGAACTCCACCATGTCCAGGTCGGACGCATCAATGCCGTCATCCGCCTCGTCCGGTGTGAGCACCGGATTGGCTCCGCTCAATTCCCAGGTCCTCAGGTCTTTGGACCGCGCTATGTACACCTCAAAGAACCAGCGCGGTGTGCGGTGCTCGGTGTAGAGCACGTAATAGTAGCCGTCGGCATATCGGATGCACGGGCACGCCGCGTAACGGTCCGCGCCCAGAATTGCGCCGTCCTCCTTGGTCCAGTTTTCAAGGTCCTTCGACCGCGCAAACTTTGATGTGAACGCGGGCCATGCCGGGTCGTTCGTCTCGTAGGCCATCACAAACCCGTCCGGTGCCGGGCACACCGATGAGTTGAACAGGTGTTCGTCTTTGTTTTGTCGGATGACCACCTTCGATTCCCACTGCTTCAAGTCCGATGACTTGAACAGCGTCACGTCATTCCAGTTGTCGTTTTCAAAGCGTGACGCAAACGCATACAGTGCGTTGTTGCACACCATTGCGCAGGCCAGGCTGTGGCCTTCGCCGAAACGCGCCAGTTCCGCGCCCGATTCCGCATCGGTCAGCGTCAGCCAGTAGTCTTTCGCCGTGCCGCCGCTGGCCGGCCGCACACACGACATGAGGCACAGTTTTCCCTGCCACACCACCGGCGTCACCTCGCACATGTCCTTCTTGACCAGTCCCTGCTTTGCCAGCGCGGGGCGCTTGTTCTCCAGCTTGGGCGGTGCCAGCATGGCAAAGGTCTCCACCGGCCAGTGGTCCATGCGGAAGAAGCCCTTGGGCACCTCCTGCTGGAACTGCACATAGGCCTTGCAGTCGCCCTTCGTCGTGTATTTCAGATCGCCCACCGTGTCCTTGTCCACCTTCACGCCGAACACCTTGTAGCCCATCAGCGTGCAGTCCTCGAAATCCACCGCAAAATGCTTGCCCGCCTGCACGCTCTGCACAATGCCGTCCGTCGGTGTGCCCGCCGGCTGCGAGAAATTGAGCGTGATCAACTGGCAGCGCCGCACCATTGCGCGCGTGTAGGTCTTGAACCCGTAGTTGCCGCCCTTCAGCGAGCACTGCGGTCCCACCATCACACAGTCTTCAAACAGCACGTCCGGACGCTCCGGCATGGTCTGGTTCTCAATGCGCACATACGCGCCCGACGTGTCGCCCCACCAGTCCAGCGCCCACAGGTGGCAGCGCCGGTACGTGATCGGCTCGTCCGGACGCGACAGGCAGTTGCCCACGCCCCCGCCAAAGGCGCGCCCAATGGAGAAGCAGTCCTCCACCACCACGGTGAACGGCTCCACCTTGTCCGTCGTGTCGAAAAAGATGCCGCCGTCCCCGCCCGTCGCGTAAAGCCGGCTCAGTTTCCAGCGGTCCCAGCCGATGGCCGAAAAAGTCTCGTCCGTATGCTCTTTCGACCAGCCCTTGCTGTAGGACCGGATGTTGCCCCACCAGTCATAACTCTTCATGCCCTTTTCAACATCGCCGCAGTCCATGACAACCCAGCCGGATGCGCCCGATCCGAGCGCGCCGTCAAAGTCGCCGGCCAACTCGTTGTAGGCCCCGGCCGCGCCCTTCTGCGCCGGGTATAGATTCGCCTCCATGTATGTGTCCGGCCGCACAATGATCTTGTGCCCCCCCTTGTCATCCGGCACCGAGTCCAGCGCTTTCTGGATCGTGTTGAACGCCCTGGCCCAACTCGACCCGTCCGAATTGTCCCCGAGTTTCGACACATACAGTGTTGCGCCAAAGGCCTGCCCGGCAACCACGCAGCAGCACACAACGAGCATGACTATTCTTTTCATGAATCATACCTTTCATGGGGTTTTCCTCAGTGTACGCCAGCCCGGCAGTTCATGCCAAACGCCGCGCCTGGCGAAGGGCAGGCGTTGAGGGCGAAATTGGGAGATTGACAAGTTGCCGTGGGGGTTGCAAGAATGGTTCAGTGATGATATGGAGTCACAAGGTTTGCAAGCGCGAGGTACAAGAAGTGTTGGGGTGCCTCTTTGCGAGGGGAGTCGGATCAATTGTGATACAGCGGGTCGCAGGGGGAAACTTTGGCGAGACGACTTGTCTTGTGGCCGCCATATGAATTGATTGGAAGGCAGCCCCATATGCAGAACGATGAAGAATCAGTTCAAGACAAACCGACCGGACCCGCCGTCAACAGCGGGTGCCTATATTTGCTTTTCGTGCCGTTGAGTGTTGTCGCGCTTGCTTTTGGGGGATGGTTCATCTATCTCGCGGGGAATGTCGTCTCTTCATGCATGCACGGGCATGCCTCCAGGAACTGGCCGACGGTCGATGGGAAAGTGATTGATTCCTCGGTGGAATCAAGTGTTGAGTTCGGATCGCACGGCACAATCCACACATCCTACCGGCCGCTGATCAAATACGAGTACGCGGTTTCCGGTGTGCCATGCTCGGGGGACAATTGGGCTTTTTACACGCTTTGGTCGACCGATAAAGAGTGGGCGGCGTCAATCGTTCAAAAGTATCCGGCAGGTTCCAGGGTTACGGTTTACTACGATCCTGCCAACCCTGGCGAGTCCGTGCTTGAACCGGGAATCCGGTGGCAAACTGAGTTGTGGCCGGCTGGCATGTGCCTGCTCTATGTCTTCGTTGTTTGTGTTGCATTTCGAATATTCTACATATACATCATGCCGCTTCAGTCCGGCTCAGCGTAAACGCGCAGCAATGCCATATGGCGGTACAGGCCTTCTGGGTCAGCGAAGACCCGCCGAACTTCCGGTCTGAAACTGGTGATTTCGGGACACTATTGCCCGTTTCCCCGGTCGGGCCCCTGATATCCGGAAACCAGGTTCGTGCTGCGCGAAGGTGCATCCAGCGCATGTCACCATCCGAGCAGAAGTAGATATTGCGCTCCCAACGTTTAACCAGATGGTCCCGGTCCTTTTGATCCCAATCGCGGTCTGGTTCATCCGAGCATGCCCGAATGGCGGCCGCTTCAGGCTGCAGGACGCCAATGAACGTGGCGGTCATGTCCTCTGCACCTGCACACCCCGAAATCCTGCCGCTTCAACAATCGCTCCGTAGGCATCAGGCTCCTCAAGGTGATATCCGGCGCCGTTCGCGCAGGAGACCCTGCTGTTTCAAACGGTGGACAAGGGTGTCCCGGTTTACGTTCACTGTCTGGCGGGTCAGGGCAGGGTAGGATAGGGATGCTGGCGGGCTGCTACCTTATCGTGACAGGTCAGGCCACGCCGGAGAACTTCGTGCAGAAGACAGCCGACCTCAGGGTTGACTTCGGGCTGTCCGGCGCATCTCCGGACACACAGGGACGGATAGAGTTTGTGCGGCGCTTCGCAACCGAATGGTTGCGTGAACGGGGACCAATGCAACTGCAATATATATCGCGCGGAAAAGCGGTCTAAACGGAGTTGCAGACTTTAGCAGAATTCTTTATAATCCGCCGCGGATTGCCGAATCCCTGTGAACATGCGGACGCGGGGGCGGTTTTCTTATGGTCAAGCGGAGTAAAGGAGAGTCCATGAAAAGGAAGAGCTCTGTCATTTTGGCGTTGGCCCTGTGCCTCGCCGCACTTTCCGCCACGGCGGAACTGCAAAACGTTGAACTGAACGGGCAGATTCGCATTCGCGGCAATTTCATCAGCAATTGGGCGGTCACGCCTCCCGCCGTGCGCTATTCGCCTTTGTACACCGTGGGCAGGCCGGTGGGCGGCCCCTTCGCCCCGGCCGTTGTCAGCCCCTACAAATGGGACAAAGAAGGCCCGGACTATTCGGCCATTGAACAGCGCACCCGCCTGGGCGTGAAGGCCGATTTCACCAACGATGTCAGCACCTTCATCGAATTCGACTCCTACAACAATTGGGGCACCAGCTTCCGCTCCAACTACCTGACCGGCGTGGATGGCCGCGGCGATGCCGATGTCGATCTGTTCCAGGCCTATGTCAACGTGGACAAGCTGTGGGGCGCCCCGCTCAGTCTTCGCGTCGGCCGTCAGGAGCTTTCCTTTGGCAGCCAGTGGCTTGTTGGCCCGCGCGACTTCGGTTTCTTCTGGACCGGCATTTCGTTCGACGCGGTTCGCGCCACCTACAGCGCGGACACCTTTACCGTGGATGCATGGGCTGCCAAACTGGCGGAGAGTTTCGGTAATTTGGGCAAGGACGATACCGATTTTTACGGTGTCTACGCGACCTGCAAGGCCATCGAGAACCACACCTTTGACGTCTACTGGATGGCGCTGAGCGACAATACCCCCGGCATGGGGGACACCCTGTTTCACACCACCGGCCTGCGTGCCGCGGGCAAGTTTGGCGCTTTCGACTATGACACCGAAGTCGCCTACCAGTTTGGCGCCAACGATGCGGCCGGATTCACCTTCGGCGACCCCAACGTCAAATGGGATGTTTGGGGCGGCAAGGTTGACCTCGGCTACACCATCGACACGACCTGGCAACCCCGCATCTTCCTGTCCGGCCGCTACTACGGCGGTGAAGACAACCGTGACATCAGCTTTGGCCAGTGGCTCCGTCCCTGCGGCACGCCCGGCGCCAGTGTGAGTTTCAACCGCCTCTTCTCCAACGAAATCGCAAACGGCTACCTTGATCTGATGAATGACCTGTCCAATGCCTGGTGGGCCCGCCTTGGCGTCACCGTCGCCCCGCTTGAAAAGGTCCACAGTGTCATCGCCGTTACCCACTACGAGACTGTCGATGCGTTTGACCGCCCCGTGGTCCCCCTCCTGAGCTTCTGGACCAAAGAGAACAGCAAGGACCTCGGCTGGGAATTCTTCATCTTCAATGAATACCAGTACAGCGAAGACCTTGCTTTCGAGTTCGGGTGGAGCCACCTGTTCGTCGGCGATGGTCTGAAGGAAGGCAATTACTCCAGCAACAACGGACTTGTCTTCAACGGCGGTTCCGGCAGCAGTGACGCAGACTACATCTACGGCGGTATGCGCATTAGCTTCTAGGCACCAGAATATTATTGACAAAAATCCTTGGCCCCGCAGAGGACAATATGGTCTTCTGCGGGGTCCCACATTTTGTGGCTATTCTCGGACCGAATGCTGCAAAATATCAACATGTAGAGAATTTGTTCCGGGTGGGGCAGCGGGCAGGCTTCTAGATGATTTGCAGTATGCCAAGGAAGGATCGTCTCTTTTTACGATGCTGTAAACAACTTAAAATAAACAAGTTACAGCGAATATATCCGAAGAGACGCATGGGGTAAATAGCGTCAAGAAATTTGTTCGCATGGCATTATCGCCCTCTTGCAAATTTGTCAATAATGTACTATACTGTCAATAGATTACCGGAGTTGTGGCGTCAAATGACGCGCACAATCTCGAGATACGCGGAAGAAAGGAGCAACGATGAACCACACAAAATGGACATTCCTGGCGCTGGCGCTGGTCCTCGCCACCGTGTCCGCCACAGCGGAATTGCAGACCGTTGCGATCGGCGGAGAACTTCGCATTCGCGGCAATTTCATCAGCAACTGGGCGGCCAACCCTCCGGAGGCGCGCCACAGCGGCTTGTGCGTGCTGAACAGACCGCTTGGCGGACCGTATCCCCATGCCGTGGTCAGCCCGTACAAGTGGGACCGCGAAGGCCCCGACTATTCGGCGATAGAACAGCGCACCCGCCTGAATGTGAGGGCCGATTTTACCAGCGATGTCAGCACCTTCATTGAGTTTGACTCCTACACGAACTGGGGACAGAACTTCCGCTCCGATTATCTGACCGGCACCGACAGCCGCGGCACCGCGGACGTCAGTCTTTACCAGAGCTATGTGACCGTCAACAACCTGTGGGGCGTTCCCGTGCGCCTGCGCCTTGGCCGCCAGGAACTGTCCTTTGGCAGCGAATGGCTGGTCGGTCCGCGCGACTTCGGTTTCTTCTGGACCGGCCGCTCCTTTGACGGCGCGCGCGCAACCTATACCGGCGACAGTTTCACGGTCGATGCGTGGGCCACCAAACTGTATGAAAGCCTCAACAACTTCGGCAAGGGCGACGAGGACTTCTACGGCCTGTACGCTTCCTGCAAGGCGGTCGAAAACCAGACCTTCGACGCCTATTGGATGCTGCTGCACGACGACCGGAACGGCATGGGCAACACCATGCTCAACACCACCGGCCTGCGCGGCGCGGGCAAACTTGGCGCCTTCGACTATGACGCCGAGGCGGCTTACCAGTTCGGGGCTGCGGACGCCGTCGGATTCACCTTTGGCGACGGCAACGCCGACTGGAACAATTGGGGCGGCAAGCTGGACCTCGGCTACACCGTCGATACAACCTGGCAGCCCCGCGTCTTCCTGTCCGGCCGCTATTACGGCGGCCACGACAACCGAAGCCTCAGCTTCGGCGAGTGGCTTAACCCCTGGCGGGAACCCCGCGCCAGCGTGAGCTTCAACCGCCTCTTTTCCAACGAAATTGCTAACGGCTACCTTGACCTGATGAACGACCTGTCCAACGCATGGTGGGCCCGGCTTGGCGTCACGGTTGCCCCGATGGAGCGGATACACAGCACCTTCGCCGTCACCCACTACGAGAGCGTAGCCGCCTTTGACC
>CAZOMH010000173.1:0-7993 GCA_964580415.1 uncultured Nitrospirales bacterium | reverse complement strand
GGGCGGAACGGTCGCCCGCCGGGCTCGCCGTGCTTGAGCAGGACTGTGAACGGGGCGATTGGACCGAGGCCGATGCCCTTGATCAGGCCCTCAAAGTTTTCGTTGACCGCCATGGCATCGCCGCGGATGAGGTCCTGTCGGTCTTTCCCCGCTACGATGTGACCACGCGCATTCTGACCCTGCCGAGTCAGGAACACGACGAAATCGCAAGTATGATACGGCTTAGCGCCGAGGAGTTTGTTCCCTACGGCGCCGACGAGCTTATCATTGACCATTCCGTATTACGCCCGTTGCCGAGCGGGGAGTCCTCTGTTTTTGCCGTCCTTGCGCACCGGGACATGGTTGAGCGTCATCTTGCGGCACTTGCCGGAGCCGGTATCGAACCGCGCCAGGTCTATCTCAGCACCGCCTGTCTTGTGAACTGTGCCTTGGCCGCGCAGTCCGAGGAACGCTTCGGAGTCCTCCACCTTGCGTCGGGCGGATTTGAACTGATCGTGGTGAACGGGGGGCGTCTTGCCTACAGTCGCGGTGTGGCTTCAAGCCAGGATTGGGAAAAGGTCGCGAGGGACCCGGCCGCCGCAACCGGGGTCGGGCTCATTCAGGAAAGTCCGGCGGACGAACTCGCCGCCGAGATTCGCAGTTCACTTGCTTCCTACCGCAGGGATTCGGAGGACGGTGAAGGCGTTGAAATGTTGTATGTCGCCTGCGACGGCGTGGATGTTTTCGCGCTGTGCCGCCATCTTTCCGACGCATTGGGCAAGGAATGCCGCCCCGCCTCTTTTGGACGGGAGATCGGCATTATGGGCAAGGGACTGGACCGCGCGCCCCTGGCGGCGTTGGGAGCCCTGCTTACCGCCGGAGGCGGTGTGCCCGTCACAATCGGGCTGTTGCCGGGGCGTATCGCCGCACGGCGTCAGTTGCAGAGCGCGAAACGGCTTGTCGTGCGGATTGCACTCTTTGCCGTCGTCGTGGGAGCGGCCCTGGGGGTGCTCTACTGGCAGGCGGTGAGGGCGAGGAAAGAGGTTATTCAGGAACTGGAGGGAAGGGTCCAGTCGATGGAGTCCAACGCCCGGGGTATCGCCGAAAAACGCGAACAATTGAGCATTCTGCGCAGGCAGGTGGACCGGAAAGGCTCCATTGTTGAACAGTTGGCGACGGTCGTTGACGCCCTGCCTGAAGGCAAGGCCAACATCACGCGCATCACACTGGACCGGGAGGAAGGAATCAATATTTGGGGCCGGACGAAGGCGGTGGATGATGTGGCAGAGTTTGCGCAGAATCTGCGCAACAAGGCTGCCGAGGGTTTGTCCTTCTTCGCAAAGGCGCGCACGGTCTACGAGCAGAAGGCGGTGGAGCGGGAGGCCCCCGTGTCTACCTATCAGGTGGACATACCTATCGAAGAGGAAAAAAATGGGAAGTGATCCGGTAAAAGCGGCGGGAGGCGTCTGGAACCGCCTCTCCTCAAGGGAGCGCCTCTTGGCGTTTGTCACGGGTGCCGTCGTCGGCGGGTTCGTGCTGCTCTCGGCGGTGCGTACGGGCATGTCGTCGCTTCATGACATGGACAGTGAGATAAGCCGGCTTCAGGATGACATTATCAACTGCGCCAACCAGATGGCGCGCCGCGAAGCCGTCGAGGAACAGTACGCAAAGATTGCCGCGCAGCATTCAAGCGCGTGGAGCGAGCCCGAGATTCACGACAGACTGCGGCAGGAAATCTACCGGCTGGCGAAACGCGTGCCTCCCGCACTGGACGAGCGCGGTGTTGCGGTGGACAGCGGCGGACCGCCGGACAATCTGGTCGAAATCCCCTCCCTCGGAAAAGGAGAAATGGCCGAGGGCGGTGCGGGATACCGCCAATACCGGATTCCGTTGAGGATACCCGTTGTCGGCATCAAGCCCATCATTGATTTCCTTGAAAGGTTGCAGCAGTCTCCGCAGTCGCTGCGGGTCGACAAACTGGAATTGTACCGCGTGCCCGAGTCGGACCAGGTTGCCGCGAGCGTTATCATTACCAGAACCATCGCGGACGGAACAACCGGTGCTTCGGGCGGGGACGGCAACAAGAAATCCGGCGCTGAGGACAAGAAGAGAGGTTCAAGTTCCGCAGTTGGCAAAGAAGCCGTTGAGAGCGGCGGTCGAATTCCGTTGTCCGTATCCGATTGGGCCGCGGAAGGCTGCAAGGCGGAATTGATCGAATCCCCGGGGACAAAGCCCTATTTGGAGATTAAGGCCGAAGAATCCAATGCAAGTGTGGAACTCAGCCGGAAAATGGCACCGGATGCGGCCTATGAGTTGGCACTTGAGGCAAGCGCGACGGGACCGACGGAGTTCGGCACCGCGCTGGCGGGGAGCAATCGCTTCTTTCCCGACAGCGTTCCGATGAAATCGGACGGGGCAAAGTATCGCTATCTCGTGCAGTTCGGTGTCCCCGTAGAGGGGGCAAGGGAGAAGATGGCTTGTCCGCGCCTGGTTTTGGCGGAAAAGGGTGCCGTGGTGCAGATCCACAACATCGTGTTGCGGAAGATGGTGGAGTAGCCTGTGGAACGAATTGTGAATATAGTAGGTTTGGGACTGGTGGCGCTGGTGGTCGGGGCCATTGTCCTCAATATGATTGCCGATCCCATGAGCGCCAGGCGGCAATACCTGAAAGAGGCACTGGCGGGTATTTCTGCGGGAAATGATGAAGAAGAAGGGGGGCAGTCGAATTTTGAGAAGTGGAATACGCTCATTACGGGAAAACCCGGCGTATGGGAGGGCTTGGTTCCCCTCCCGCCGCCGCCGCCGCCGCCGCCGCCACCACCGCCAGAGCGTCCCGACATGGCCAAATTGGTGAACGGGATCAAACCGGGCCGTCAGAAAGTGGGCGACAAGATTAAAATAGTCACTCCGGACAATGCCAAGGGCGGCTTCTATGCCGTCGGTGACACGGTAAACGGACTTACGGTAAAGGCCTTTGACAAGGCGTCGGTCACCTTTGCGTTCTTTTGGAAAGAGGGTGGGCAGGAACTTACGAAAACGGTGCCGAGGGAGTAGCGGTGCAGAGGTTCTTTGATGCGCAAAGCCTAAGATGTTGTATTCTTCAGGGGTGTTGCGCTATATATAGTGTAAAGTTGGCGGACTAACTGCTTGCCGACTTCAAAGCGGCATGGTTTGCGGTTGTGTTTGGGTGAACCACGGCGCTTCGTTGCGGTGGAGATCGAACGGGTCTGTCCGGGAGACCGGACAAATCTCATGGGTAACATATGAGACGTTTCATGGTGATGTCCTTTCGGGCCTGTGCCTGCGTAATTGTGCTGGCTACCCTATGCTGGCCCGTATCCGCGCAGAGTCAATCTCCCACGAATGCTTATCCAAGTCCCTATTATCAGAATAGTAACCAGGGTTACAACAGTGGTTACAACAACAGCGGGTACAACAACAGCGGATACGGCTCCAACGGGTACGGAAATCAGCAAGGGTTGAACAGCCCCTTGGGCACTTCCATGGGAACAAGCCGGGGGAAAAGTAACGCATCCAACGACCCAAACGCCGTTGGTCAGGGAGGCGCGAACGGACAGTCCACAAGTTCGCTCAGAGACCGGCACAAGAAAGACCGCAGCAGCCGCAAGAACGACGCGGCGGGCGCTGCCGGAGAAAAGGGCAAGGCCGGTGAGGTTCGCGGTGGGGCTGTGGGAAAAGCCGCTGCCGATGCCGGCCCCGGCAAGGATACAAGCAAGGCGGCCACTGCAACCGGCGGGAAGGGTGCGGGCAAGGGCAGCGGTGGCGGCGGTGGTGGTGGCGGCGGCGGAACAACCTTTACAAAAGGTGAACCCGGCACGGTCTCCGTTTCCGGCGAAGGCAGTTTTGAGCCCATCTTGGAACGCGAAGTCACCTACGGTGAAGTGCCTGACGAAGGCGAGGCAATCTCGCTCGAGGGGCCGCTGGGTGTGGGTGAATTCCTGAGCGCCGTCAATCTTGCCACCAACTGGAACATCCTCGTTTCGCCCGAATTGCAGGATGTCCAGCTCAAGTTCTGGATCAGCGAGACCACGCCGAAAAAGGCGCTGGAAATCCTCAAGTTCTACAAAATATATTACGAGTTTGACAAGGATACAAAGTATCTTCGCGTCATGTCCGAAGAGGATTATCAAAAGCGGAACTACGGCAAGCGGGAGCCAAAAGAGTTCCGCGTGAAGAATATTGACGTGACCTTCGCGGAGTCGATGATCACGGCCCTGCTTTCCGCGACGGGCCGTACCGTTACCGACCAGCGTTCGGGAGTGATCTACGTCTGGGACACGAAAGACAATATAGAGGAAATGGATCGGATCATCCAGGAAATTGATGTTCCGTTGAAACGCGCCGAATTCAAGATCAAGCATGCCGACGTTCCCGATATCGAATCGGTTGTGACCGCCCTTATGTCGCCCAACGGAAATCTGATGACGGATACCCGCACCGGCCAGTTGTTTGTGTGGGACTCCCCCGGAAATCTTGAACAAATTCGGACGGCCGTGTCGCGGCTGGACCAGCCCGTCGAGTCGAGAAGCTTTGAATTGAAGCAGGTCAACGCCGAAGACGTTACGGACAACATCGAATCGCTTCTTACGGAACGCGGAACAGTTCAGGTCGATCCCCGCACGAACACGCTTATTATTACGGATTTGCCGACCCGGCTTGAACGCATAGCCGACACCATAAAGACGCTTGATCGGGAGCTTGAGACGCGGACCTGGACCATCAAGTACGCGGACCTTGATTTTATCGCGGATGAGATCGAGACGCTTATTCCGTCGGAGATGGGGACCATTGTTGTCAACGATCAGGTCAACCAGGTGACCGTTACCGGTGTAACGGCCCGTCTTGACGAAATAGACAAGCTGATCAAGACGTGGGACATCAAGCGGCGCCAGGTGCATATCGAGTCCTTCATTGTCGAGGTCTCCAACGACGTGGAGCGTTCGTTTAGCATCAATTGGTCCTACTTCAACAACATTTCCGGCCAGCCCTTCGGAATTCAAAGCGGAAAGGGCGGTGTCACCACCACCAGCGGTTCGAGCAGCACGACGACTACGAGCAGTTCGAGCACCAGTACCAGCAGCAGCAGCACAAGCAGTTCTGTCGGCGCGTTGCCGGGGGCTGTCGGGCCCGGGTCCGGCGAAGCCATGCAGGTTGGACAGCTGCCTTACGCGGTGCCTTTGTACGGCGCCCTGCAACTCGACTCGTCGGGCAAGATTGTGCGGCCGCAGCTCTATGGCATAAACGGGAAGGCGCTTATAGACCGCTATGCCGGCAACAAACTCTCCGCAACGCTTGAATATCTGGACAAGCAGTCCAAGGTCAGCATTCTTTCCTCGCCGCGCGTGACCGTGCAGGACGGTGAGGAGGCCATGTTCCAGAATGCTTCCCGCGTTCCCTACGTGTCCGCGTCCACCTATTACGGCGGTTACAGCGGTTACGGCAGCACCAGTTCCCTGTACGGAAGCACGAACAACACAAACCGGGTTGAGTTCATTGATGTGGGCACGATCCTCTCGGTGCTGCCGAGGATCGCGGACGATGACACCATCTTGATGGACATCAGTGCGGAAGACAGCACGTATGTCGACAAGACACTGACCGTAAACGACCAGAAATCGACAGTTCCCGAAAAGACAGTCCGCAGGGCGGACACGCAGGTGCGCGTAAATACAGGCGATACCGTTGTCCTTGGCGGTCTGCGGAAGGCCCGCAGCAGCAAAACCGTGACAAAGACGCCTTTCCTGGGCGATCTTCCCGGCGTCGGCTGGCTCTTCCGCAGTCCCGACAAACAGGTTACGAACGGCTCCCTGTTGATTTTTATCACACCGACCATCGTGGGCGAATCCACCTCTCCGGAAGCCGTGGAATTGATGCGCACCGATTCAGAAATGGGCAAGGATTACCGGTTCAACAGAAAAGACATTTGGGGACGCATGCGGGAAAGGGTTTCCGGCAACGTCCGCGAGGTAAGCATCTCCATTGGAGCCACCGGCAGCGTGCGTTCGGGCGGAAAAGTTGTGACACCGGAAGAACTTGTCAAAACGCTGCAGGAGGTGAAATCGCCGGGGCAGTCGCGGCTTGTCATTCGGAAGCACCCGAACGCGCCGCTGGATGTTGTGAATGGCATTACAGAGGCTGCCATGGAAGTCGGCATGCCGGTTGAATACGACACCGACTCACCGACGCCCATCGTTCCCTCGTTGAATCCGTCGGCAGGGTCCGAAAGCGCGGGGAAACCCGCTGCGGATAGTCCGAAAGCGTCCGTGGCGTCTGAACCGCAAGCGGAGACGCCCCAGGCGGCCGCGCCGCCGTCCGGGGATTTGAAGGCCGCTGATCCGCCTGCGGAAGCTCCCGCCGAAGCTCCTGCGGAGGTTACTCCCGCATATCCGTCTGCGGAGTCTCCGGCAGAGGCTTCTGCCGCGCCTGCTGCGGAATCTTCTGCCGAAGTTTCGGCGGAGACGAAGGCTCCTTGATATCCACGGACAGGAAGGCCCGGCAAACTTGGGTTCGCCGGGCCTTTGTTCTGTCATCCGCCGACTTCGGCAATCGTTTCGTTTCTCACGTGACCCTAGCGGTGTCCTTGTCTGCAAAACGCAGCGCGCCGTATTCGGTGGCCTACTCGTGCCGAAATACGCAGGCGGGGCAGAACGCGCACCAACCTTGGGCTTTGCTCTATAACCCCGTTGGGGCAAAGAACGGGCAAATGACAAGTCCCACATGAATGATTGGTTGTTCATGTTGACAGACGCGCCTTTCGCAGGAAGCAGCGTATTCGTTCTGTCTCCGTGGCGATAAGGTATATTGGGAAATGCCTGACCCCTTGTAGAATTACCTCAGCTCGTTGAGAAGCTCCTGAAAAGTCTTGTGTTCATCCAGAATCTCGCCGGCGGCGCTGCGCAGCAGATTGACTTGGTTTTCGCGGAGACTGAAACTCGTGGGCATCAGGTTCAGTTCCTTTTCCTTTTCAGGATCGGAAATCCTGTCGAAGGAGACCTCGATGAACTTGAAGTCAACCTTGGGTTCCGGTGTCGCGCCCGAAGTGCCGGCACGCGCGTTGTGAAGCTCATGCACGGTATCCTCGTGGTCAATCAGGAGGCGCATGTACTCGATTTCCGCCTGGCTGAAGTTCTCCATGGGCGTCGTGGATGAGCGCAAAAGCACGGGCACAATTCCGAGGAGCTTTGAGCGGAGGTCCCACTGCGGATTATCGCGGCGTTTTGCATTGACTGTGATGACCACGAACTTCTTGACGGTTCCGTCGTGAAGCATCTTCATGTGTTTGTGCCCCTGTTCATCCTGCCGGAGAAGCATTACCACCGACAGGAGTCCCAGGTTGTCCGAAACCCCTCCATCGACAAGGTGGATGTTTGGACGGCCGGGGTACACATAGGACCTCATGTTCCTGGCCTTGATGTAGGACAAGTCGTCCGGGTCGGGATTCTTCAAGACTTGTCTGGCCCAGGGGGGAAGCTGGTTTTCGTCGCCCTTTTCGTAGTTCTTCAGGCTGACCGGCGTGAGAAGGCCCGGAAAGGCGGCCGAGGCGGCAACGGCAAAGCCGAGGGGGCATGTGTTGAGGTCGGAGTAGATAAGATCGAACTGTCCCTGCGTGAATTCGAAACGGGTGCCCAGCGTGAGATCGGTCGAATTGACGATGAGGTAGGGACGCCTGTTTCGCTCCAGGAGGTCGCCGTAAGTCTTGTGCTCGAAAATGTCACGGTCAAACTGTTCCGCGAGCAGATGCGTTCGGCTGTAGAAAGGGGACATCAGTTTGGGATAGTTGAAAACGTCAAGGATGGAGCGGAGCAGCATGCCCTGTATGTCGGTATAGAGCACTTTCCTCGGAAAGTCCTCAAAGATGCGATCACCAAACATGGCATAATAGGACGAGGTGAGACTCCCCCCGGAGACGGAGGAAATAACATCCACCTCGTCAAGAAGACGCCGCCGCCGGCCCTCCCAGGCTGTACGTGTCCGTAAACCCCTTCATCGCCGA
>CAZOMH010000172.1:0-8114 GCA_964580415.1 uncultured Nitrospirales bacterium | reverse complement strand
GCCATGCCTCCCGCCAGCCGGCGGCCGGCGCGGGAACTCTCCGTGCCGCCCGAGAAATGGCGGGCGAGGAACAGCGCCATCAGCGCCATCGCGCCGATGCCTGGGTTCATCAGTTCGCGGCCCTGGGGGATGGTCGTGCAGACCGGCAGGGCGGCAAGGACCATCCCGACCGCCCAGAAGCGGGCGGTGGCATCCTCCTTGAGCAGGGGCCAAAGCACCCGCGCCACAAGGGCCAGCGCCAGCACAAAAAAGGTCCAAATCACGAACACAGACGACGCCGAAGGAAGGAAATTGTAGATCGACGGATCGGTGGTGAAGAACTGGCAGAAAAACAGAATGGGCAGGTGATGGGCCAGGTCGCCCAGAAACACCCGCGGCTGCGTGACGGGGTCTGTATAGAGCATCGTGCCCGAGACACCGTAGCCAAAATGCTGATAGATCACGCGCCAGACCATCACGATGGCAAGGTAGGGAAGCAGCCGGATGATGCGCGTGTGCAGCGGTCCGCGGTCCAGGAACAGCGCATAGGCAAAAAGATGGGCCCCCGCGGTTACCGCCGCCTCCGATGCGGCCAGCCCGATGCCGAGCATGACCCACGCCAGCACCATGCCCGTCCGCCACCCGTCCCGCCGCCACCGGTCATGGAAATAGAGGACGAGAACAATAAAGACACTGGAAATCGCCGCGTTTCGCGCCGCAATCCATCCATTGGCCAGCGCATGGACCGGGTCCAGCAGATAAAGCAGTGCGGCCAGCCCGGCCACGCCCGCAGACGCGAACATCCGGCGGTAGAGAAGAGCAAGCACAAAGACGAGAAGGGCATACCAGAGCAGGCTGTGAAGATGCATGGCCCACGCATGATCGCCAAGAAGAACCCAGTCCGCATAATGCGTCAGCGACGCAAACGGACGGCCAAAGGCCACCTTCCAGTCGGGCGGCGCGTACCAGGGAAGAAAACCGCACTCCATTCTGGCGCGGTTCTGCGCAGGATCCCCGTCGCTGAACACGCATGTGTCCAGAAGCCTTCCATGAACCCCGGGGAGTCCGGAAAAATCCTGAAAACGCAGCCGGATAAGATGGTCGTCCTGATAGTAACCGCTCCAGGCGGCAGGCAGGGTCAGGACAAAAGCCACCGCCGCAAGAACAATGGGCACGTGCTTTCGGCCAAGCAACGAAATCAAATACGGCACCAGATTCTTGTACCGGAAACCGCCCGAACAGGTTGAGTTTTGCATGGTATTCTCTCTCTCAAAGGAATAAGTCGCCCAACACTCTCCACCACAATACAAAGCAGCGCGCAAAACCATACAGGGATTGTCATGTCCCCGGTTTCTTCTGACAAGGAACGGTCCAAGAATTCCAGAAAAACCCGCCTGCGGACGTTGGAATGTTTGCATCGCGGGCACTCCGCGTCCTATCATCCCTGTCACGGTCGTCCTGGACCGCCTTTTTAGCGAGGGACTGCGTTCCATGGCCAAAATCTGCTTTATCGGCGCGGGTAGCACCGTGTTTGCCAAGAATGTGATCGGCGATTGCATGCACGTCGAAGCGCTGCGCGGTTCCCATATCGCACTGGTCGATGTTGACCCGGTGCGTCTGGCCGATTCGCAAATCATGGTCAGCAATCTTGACCGCGCGCTTGGCGCCGGCATGACGGTCGAGACCTTTCCCGGAAACGATGCGGACAAGGCTTTGGACGGCGCGGATTATGTCATCAACGCGATCCAGGTGGGCGGTTACCGTCCCTGCACCGTCACGGATTTTGAGATTCCCAAGAAATACGGACTGCGCCAGACCATCGGCGACACCCTGGGTATCGGCGGCATCTTCCGCGGCCTGCGCACCATCCCGGTGCTGCTCGAGTATTGCCGCATCATCGAAAAGGTCGCGCCGAAAGCGCTCCTGCTCAACTACACCAACCCAATGGCCATGCTCACCGGCGCCGTCCTCAAGGCCACGGGCGTGCGCGCGGTCGGCCTGTGCCACAGCGTGCAGGTATGCGCCCCCTGCCTCTGCGCCGAACTCGGTTTGCCCGCCGACAACCTGCGCTGGAAAATCGCCGGCATCAACCACCAGGGGTGGCTGCTCGAAATCTCGCGCAACGGCGAAGACCTCTATCCCGAGATCAAGCGGCGCGCGCAACTGCCCGAATATGCCGCCCGCGACTCGGTGCGGTTTGAAATCATGAAGCGCTTCGGCTACTACGTCACCGAATCCAGCGAACACTCCGCGGAATACGTGCCATGGTTCATCAAGGCGCGCGCGCCGGAGCTGATTGAACAGTTCCATGTCCCGCTTGACGAATACCCCCGCCGGTGCGGGGAGCAGATTGCCGGTTGGGCGGCAATGCGCGCTGATCTGGTGGGCGATGCGCCGCTCAGGCACCCCCGCACGGGCGAATACGCCTCCTACATCATCGGCGCCGTCGAGACGGGCGTCCCCTATACCTTCGGCGGGAACGTGCTCAACACCGGCCTCATCCCAAATCTGCCGCCCCTCGCCTGCGTCGAGGTGGCATGCGTTGCCGACCGAAACGGTGTCACGCCGACCTGGACGGGCGATTTGCCGCCCCAGTGCGCCGCGCTCAACCGCACCGGTATAAACGTGCAGGAACTGGTGATCGAGGCCGCCCTCACCGGCCGCCGGGATCACATCTACCAGGCGGCCATGCTCGACCCGCATACCGCCGCGGAACTGACCATCGACGAAACGGTCGCCCTTTGCGACGACCTTATCATCGCCCACAGGGGCTGGTTGCCTGATTATCATTGATTGTGGACCTACTGCAAGGGAGAATGCGGAAAATGTCGTGGATGACCTTTATGATAGAGGCGGTTCGGGATAACAAAACCACGGGCGCTTTTGGCCCAAGCAGCCGGGCGCTGGCCGACGCCATAACCGATTTGGTTGACCTCAAAAGCGCCAAGACCATCGTTGAATACGGACCCGGCGAGGGCGTCTTCACCGAGGCCATATTGCGCAAGAAATCCCCCGACTCCTTCTTCGTGTCGCTCGAGGTGCTGCCTTCGCTGGTCGAGGCCACCAGGAAACGCTGCCCCGGCGTCAACGTCGTACAGGACAGCGCTGAAAACGCCATCGTCTATCTGCGCGAGGCGGGATACGAAAACTGCGACGCCATTGTCTCGGGCCTGCCATGGGCGCGCTTCCCCGAAGAATTGCAGGACCGCCTGCTCGATGCCACCTTCAATGTGCTCGCGCCGGGCGGACGTTTCGTGACCTTCGCCTATGCGATGAGCCCCGTCATTCCTTCGGGACGGCGGTTCTTCTCCGGGAAAATGCCCGCCCGTTTCGGCGCCATACGCCGCTTCGGGCCCGTATGGAAGAACCTGCCCCCCTGCTTCGTCTACATGGCCACCAAGCCGAAATGACAGGGTGCGGGGGACAACCTGCCGCCCCGGTCGTCGCGGGCGTTTTTCCCGTTCCCTTTCCCATAACCCCATGAGGCTGGACGAATGCCCTTTTCCGCAGACGCTTCCAGCCCCACCCGCGTGCAAGGAGACATATCGTGAAAAAAGCGTTGATGGTTTGGGGCGGCTGGGACGGCCATGAACCCCGGCAGTGTGTGGAACGCTTCGTTCCCTTTCTGCGCGGCGCGGGATTCGACGTCGATGTTCGCGGCAGCCTCGGCATATTTGACGATGCCCCGGCGCTGGCCGCGGCCGACCTCATCGTCCCCTGCTGGACCATGGGAGTGCTGACCGACGGTCAGGAAAAGAACCTCTGCGCCGCTGTTCGCGCGGGTTCCGGCATCGCCGGCTGGCACGGCGGCATGTGCGACGCATTCCGCAACAACTGCCAGTACCAGTTCATGACCGGCGGACAGTTCGTCGACCACCCCGGCGGCACCATCGACTACATCATCGACATCATCCGTCCCGGCGATCCGCTGATGGCGGGCATTGCCGGCTTCAAGATGCATTCCGAGTGCTACTACATGCATGTCGACCCCTCCAACGAGGTCCTGGCCGCCACCACATTCACCGGCGAACATGCCGCTTGGATTGACGGCTGCGTCATGCCTGTGGTGTGGAAGCGCGCTTACGGTGCGGGTCGTGTCTTCTACTCCGCCCTCGGACACGTCGCCGCCGACTTCGAGGTGCCCGAATGCCGCGAAATCATGCAGCGCGGCCTGCTCTGGGCCAGCCGCTGACATGCGTACGGCTCCAGTCATTGCGGGGCGGGCGCGCCCCGGCACGGTAATCTCGTGAAACGATGACCCGGACCGCGAACGGTTGCTTTTTGTGGAGTGCGGCGGCCATGCCACCGCTTTTCTTCGCCGGGGCCATGCCCCGGTGCCGCGAAGCGCAGCTTCGCAAGATGACAATTGCAGGCGTGACGCAAACACAGAACAACATCCACGGAGAACACGATCCCATGGAACCGATGAACATTGGCGTGATTGGCTGCGGCAACATTTCAGACCTCTACTTCGCGGCGGGCAAACGCTTCGAAGCGGTTCACATCGCCGCCTGCGCCGACCTGGACCCGGACCGCGCGCGGGCCAAGGCTGAAAAGCACGGCGTGCCCAGGGCATGCACCGTGGACGAACTGCTCTCCGACGACGGCATCGAGCTCGTGCTCAACATCACCGTGCCCAAAGCGCACCACGAAGTCGCGCTGCGCGTGCTCGAAGCGGGCAAGCATGTCTACAACGAAAAACCCCTCACCCTCGGCCGCGCGCAGGGCGCGCAACTGCTCCGTCTCGCGGGGGAGAAGGGGCTGCGTGTCGGCTGCGCGCCCGACACCGTGCTCGGTGCCGGCATCCAGACCTGCCGAAAACTCATCGACGACGGACTGATCGGCGAACCCGTTTCCGCCACGGCGTTCATGCAGTGCCACGGCCACGAGTCATGGCATCCCGATCCAGAGTTCTACTATGAAGCGGGCGGCGGACCCATGTTCGACATGGGCCCCTACTACCTGCATGCCCTCATCACGCTCATCGGGCCCGTCGCGGGGGTCAGCAGCCGCACCCGCGTCACCTTCCCCGAACGCATTATCACCAGCGAAAAGAAGAACGGAAAACACGTGCCCGTCGAGGTGCCCACCCACGTGGCGGGTATTATGGATTTCGCCAACGGGGCCATCGGCGTCATGGTCACCAGCTTCGATGTGTGGCGCGGCAGTTGCCCCTGCATCGAGATACACGGCACGCAGGGTTCCCTCAGCGTGCCCGACCCCAACAGTTTTGGCGGTCCCGTGCGCGTGTTTCGTCCCGGCCGGGAAGACTGGGAAGATGTCCCCCTTACGCACATCTATGCCGAACAGTCGCGCGGCCTGGGCTTGGCCGACATGGCCGTGGCCATGCGCGAGAACCGTCCGCACCGCGCCAACGGCCGGCTTGCGTACCACGCGCTCGACATCATGCACGCATTCCACGACGCATCGGATGCGGCAGCCCGCGTGGCCCTCGCCAGCACCTGCGAACGCCCCGCGCCCATGCCCACCGGCCTGCGCGAGGGCGTGGTCGCCTGACCATGCAGGATAGTCCCCCCTTCCGGCGGTCAGTCTTTTTGCCAGCGCCCGGGAATGACAGGCGAGGGTGCCTGTCCCACATTTTGGCGTCCGTTTCTTTCTCTGCCAAGAAAGTCGAAGACCCTGACAGGATAAGGTTTCATAAGCGCGGGTGCTCCAAGAAATCAAGAAAGAACGGCGCTTCCTCCATTTTTCGCGGTGGCGGAGCGCAGCGGCGACACCGTTTTGGTATAGCCGGGGCCAAGTGATCTGGCATTGTGGCACGGGCATCCTGCCCGTGTTCCGGGGACATGGGCGGGACGCCCATGCCACTAAAGCGGCGTCGATGCCGCCGCACTCCCAAAGGGGGCGGTTATGCGCCATCAAGAAGGAGCAGGGCTGTCTTCCGGTCGTATTCGTAATCACCTTTCTTCTGTGAATCGCCGCGGTCGGCGGTCTGAGGCTCGCAAGAACAGTGAAGGCGCGCGCAGCAAGGGGACTGGCTCCTGTTCCCGCCCATAGTCTGACCTGTTCGCCAATTCGCCAAACCGGGAGCAGGTGCCTGCACCGGTGCCCGCGGCAATGGTTCGGTTCCGCCCAAAACAAAAACGGCGGGAGGCATCCTTTCGGACACCGCCCGCCGTTTCACCAGCGCGGGGGAGGGGCTTAATCCCTACTTCTTCTCTTTCTTCGGCTTTTCCGGTGCCGGGACAAAACGTCCGGCCGGATGATCATAATCGTTCTTCTCATAGTCCCGGTACTTCGGCGGGATGGGATTCATGCTGCCGTTCGCGAGCCAGCCCAGCTTTCCGTCCATCAACAGTCCGGCGACCTTCTTGTAACTGCGGTTGTGGTTCCCGTTCACCGCCTTGAAGTTCGTCTCAATGCGTTTGCGCGCCTCGCGGCAGAACAGGTCGGCCAGTTCCTGCGGCGACGTGTCTTCGGGGTTTTGGCTCAGCAGGTAATCGGCGTAGGAGAGCGTCGAGGCCATCACGAAGAGGTCCGTGCCAATGTCCACGAAGTTGCCAAGGATGATCTCCTCGTATTCCATCTTGGGCCCGTACCACGCCATGGCAAGAAACAGGCGGCGGGCAAGGCGCTTGCAGGTCTTCGAGGCATAAGCAAGGTGGCCGCGGTTGGCGCTGTTCAGCCGGGGCGCCGAGGGCGTGCCGGCCGGCATGCATACTTTGGGCAGCCACGTCGAATAGAACTTGGCGGCCTTGATCACCAGGGAAACCTTGCCTTCCTTCTGGTTGGGCTTGGGCTTCAGGATCGGCATGACAAGCTTGAAGTGCGTGTCGAGCGCCTCGCGGGCCATGATCAGGTGCATCACCTCCGACGAGCCTTCGAAGATGCGGCCGATGCGCATGTCGCGCAGCGTCATTTCCAGACCGCAGGGACGGTCCCCGCGCGCGTACAGCGAAAGGGCCGTTTCGTAACCGCGTCCGCCGCGCACCTGCACGTAGTCGTCCAGCATTTTCCACAGCGTCTCGGAGCAGTAATACTTGGCTGCGGCCGCTTCGAGGCGAATGTCGGCATTCTTCTTGTCCGCGAAGGCGCAGGTAAGATAAACCATGCTTTTCATGGAGAACAGGCTCGCGGCATAGTTCGCGATCTTCTTGGAAATGGACTGGTGCTTGCCGATGGACTGCCCCCACTGCACCCGGCTCGTGGTCCACCAGTGGCAGTCGTCTATGTAGGCCATGCCCGCGCCAAGTCCGGCCGCCGGCAGGCCCAGACGCCCCACGTTCAGCGTGGAAAGCGCGATCTTAAGCCCCATGCCCGGCTTGCCGATCAGGTTTTCCACCGGAATTTTCACGTCCTTGAAAGTCAGCGCGCCGTTGGCGATGCCCCGAAGACCCATGAAACGGCAGCGCCGCACCCGCTCCACGCCGGGCATGTTTGTCTCAACCACAAACGCGGAGATTTGCGGAATGGCCCTGCCGTTCGGAAGAATTTTGTCCGGCGTCTTGGCCAGCACAACGATCAGCGTGGTCAGTTCGTCCATGCCGTTTGTACACCACAGCTTGTCGCCGTTAAGGGTGTAATACGTGCCGTCTTCGGACGGAACCGCGCAGGTTACAACGCGGGCCGGGTCCGAACCCACATCGGGCTCGGTCAGCGCAAACGCCGAAATCTCGCCCGCCGCAAGGCGCGGAAGCCATTTCTTCTTTTGCTCTTCCGATCCGAATTCCTTCAACGGCTGCGGCACGCCGATGCTTTGGTGGGCCGAAAGATAAGTGACTGTGCTCGCGCAATAGCTTCCGACCAGGCCGAGCACGCGCGCATAGTTTGTCACCGACAAACCAAGGCCGCCGTACTCTGTCGGGATTTTCATGCCAAAGAGGCCGATTTCAGCCAATGCCTTGAGCGCCTCCCTGGGATACTCGCCGTCGGCGTCAATCTGGAAGGGATCGACGTTCTTTTCAAGAACCCCGCGCACCTTCTCCATGTATTCGTCGCCGATCTTTTTGTCTTCGGCGGGCTGGGCCGGAAAGGGACTCAGCAGGTTCCACCGGAAATTGCCCTTGAACATTTCGGCGGTAAAGCTCACCGCATCCCATTCCGCTTGGCGGGCGTCTTCCGCCATTTGCATTGCAACATCTTTTGCCTTGTCGTCTGCCATGTCACAATCCTCA
>CAZOMH010000171.1:0-8134 GCA_964580415.1 uncultured Nitrospirales bacterium | reverse complement strand
GATTTATGCGGCCAACGACTACGGCGTGCAGATTGTGGGCCCCCGAACCATGCCGATGCCGGACACCCAGGGCTTCTATTCGGGGCGCCAGCAACAGTCGAACAAGATGGAGACCAGGAACGGTATTTCGTACCGGGTCATGGAGATCACCGTGGCGCTTTACCCCACGGTGTCCGGGTCAGCCGCCATCCCGCCGTGGTCATGGCAGGGAGAGGTGAACTGGCGGGATGGACAGTTCATGCGCCCGCACACTGTTGCGCGTGATTTTCTTGCTCCTGCCGTCCAGATTAACGTGCAGCCCCTTCCGGACAAACCCGCAGATTTCACCGGTGCCGTCGGAAAATACCGGGTCAAGGGGGCGCTGGGCACAGACAAGCTGGTTCAGGGCGTGCCCGTGCCGTGGGTGATCTCGGTGGCGGGCGAGGGGAATCCCGACGCCATCGGCGCCCCGGCCCTCCCGGCGGTTTCCTGGGCCCACGTGTCCGGACCGGAAGTGGACGTTCAGCAAAATCCGACGTCCACGGAAGCCACAAAAACGTTCCGCTACACGCTGACACCGTTGGAAAGCGGCGAGCAAACCCTGCCCGCGGTCGGCTTTGTCTACTTTGCGCCCATTCTGAAGAATTTCAAGACCGAAACAACACAGGAACAGAAAGTAAGCGTCACGGCTTCCCCCGATGCCGCCGCTCTTGTAACCGCGGGCGGAAGTCATGCCGACGCGCGTTCCTCGGTTGAGGTGCTAAATGAGGGTGTTCTGCCCATCATGGACAAGCCTGTGGCGCTGCGGGCATCGGCAACATCCAAGTCATTTGCCTGGTCGGCCGTAATTGCGGGCATTCTGTTGCCCCCGCTCTTGTTTGCGGCGTATGTTTTGCTCCTGCGCAACCGGCGGAGGTTGACCGGGGACAGGGAGTATGCGCGCCGCCACTTTGCGCTTTCACGGTATAGGGAAAACATGCAGCGCCTCTCCGGTTCGGACGACCCGGTCGAAACCTTGTATCGGGCGCTGGTCGGATTTCTTTCCGACACGTACAACACCGTCGAAGCGGGACTCACCTCGCAGGACACAGAAGAGCTGCTTGCGGCAAAGGGCGCGGGGGCAGAGGTCATTGGCCCGGTGACTTCCGTGCTTCGCGCCTGCGAGCGGGCGCGATACGCCGGTGGAAAGCCAAACCGGGAAGAGGTGGACGCCCTCGTTGCCGCAACTGAAATGGCGGTTGAAAAACTTCAGTCGCTTCAGCGGAAAGGAGGGCGCGCATGAGTCTTCTACTGGCACTGGTTCTGACGCTGGGCGCGGACATGTACGACACAACTTTTGAAAGCGCAAACCAGGCGTATAGAAACGCGGATTTTACCGCGGCAATCGCCCAGTATGAACAGCTTGTCTCCGCCGGCGTGCAAGACCCTGTCCTCTGCTATAACCTGGGCAATGCCTACCATGGAGCGGGCAATGCCGGCAAGGCGGTGGCCATGTACGAACGGGCGCTGCAATTGGACCCGAAAATGGACGCGGCGCGGCAGAATCTTGAAACGCTCCTGAAGGGAACCCGAAGGAACCTTGCCCGTCCCCTTCCGGGAGATGTCGAACAGGCGCTCTTCTTCTGGGCGGAAAACCTGTCCCTGAGGGCGGTGCTCTGCATGGGAATTGCGTTTTGGATGCTGTTTTGGGCGCTCCTTGCTGTGCGCGCCTGGCGGCCGGTTCGCTTCCTCCGTGCGGGTGCCGTGGTCGCCGCTCTCGTGGCGCTGGTGGCCTTGGGTGCCGCATGGAGCAAGTTCAACCCCTTGCAGCTTGCCGTGGCGGCGCAGGCGGAAGTTCCCGTGTTCTTCGGAAAGAATCCCGACGAGCCGCCGCGTTTTGTTCTGTACGAAGGTGACCGGGTGCGCGTGGATCGCACAGAGGCCGGGTGGGTGCTGGTGAGCACCGCCGGCGGGGACCGCGGCTGGGTTCAGGAGAACAGGATGGCATTTGTCGGTGCGGTTGCCTTCAGCAGTGCCGGGACGGGCCAGGAAACGCCTAAAGACACCCCGGGAACAGACGGGGCATGAGTTCTGTTTTAGAAATATCCATGGAAGCGCTGGTGGACATGGCGCACGGCAACCCCGTCGCTTTTCGAAAAATCCCCTACGGGGAGTGTGTGTCGGTCGTGCGCGCGCACATTGAGACGGAGCGTGACAAGATTCGCCAGCGCCATGCATCGGGCGAATCCGGTTCCAATGTGCTGCGCAATCTTACCGCGCTGTGCGACGGCGTGGTCAAGGCTGCCGTGCATTTCGGCCTTGCCAGAAGCCGCAACGCCAGCATTCTCATGAGCCGTGTGGCGATTTGCGCCCTGGGCGGCTACGGACGGGCGGAGATGAGCCCCTGTTCGGACCTTGATGTGTCCCTGCTTTTTGACACTGCGCTCGACACGGAAATTGAAACGCTCAACAATTTCCTGATGCCTTTCTTCTGGGATGTTGGATTCCACGCGGGCTACTCGCTGCACAGCGTGACGGAGGCGGCCGCCCTGGCCGCGGATGACGCGCGGGTTTTCACCACCTATGCGCAGGCCCGCTTGCTTCTCGGCGACAACATGACGCTGGGACGGCTGAAGCTGCTGCTTTCCGACATTAATGAAAAGACCCGGGCCCAGGTTTTGCTCGATGTGCGGCGTCGTGAACGGGCGGCTGATCTTCCCCTCGAACACCAGGACCTGTACGCGCTCGAGCCCGATATAAAAGAGAATGCGGGCGGACTTCGGGATTTTCATGCCGGGCTTTGGATGGTCATTCTGGCCCATGGGCAGATGACCCTTGATGATCTGCTGCGACTGGGGCATATCAGCCGGCAAGAACACCTGGACCTCCTCGACGGTCTCGATTTTCTCTGGCGCATTCGAAATGAGATGCACTTCTGTTCGGGCCGTGCCGAAGACCGGCTGACCTTTGCAATGCAGAAACACATCGCGGGCGTCTTTGGTTACGGCATCGGGACCAACCAGGAAGTGGGCCGGTTTATGGAGGACTACTACGCTGCGGCCACAAAGGTGCGGGGGTTCTTGCAGATTGCCGCGCGCATATGCGATCAGCCGTCCATGGCGGCCCTCTTTGACCAGAGGCAGCCCGGACGCTCCCATCTTTCCGTCTACCACGGCCAGCTTTGCGTGGACCCTTCGGACAAGAACTGGTTTGTGGAAAATCCCACACGGCTTATGGAGATATTCTGGGAGTCCGCGCGGCGCACCGTTCCCCTGAGCGCCGCGGCCGCGCACTGGGTATCCGGCAGCCTTTATCTCGTGAACGACGAATTCCGAACAAGCGATGTGGTCCGGCGGTACTTTATCGCCATTTGCAACCGTCCACTGCAGGCGGGCAGCGCGCTGCGCGAAGTCGCGCGAACCGGTCTTCTGGGCGCGTACCTGCCGGAATTTGGCGCGGTGCATGGCATTCTGCGCTACGAGGATTTCCACAGCTATCCCGTGGACGAGCATACGCTTCGCGCCCTGGAGGCCATAGGCCAGATTCCGCGCCTCAAGGGCGACGTGGGCAAGATGCTCTACCGCACGCTGGAGCGCATCCGCGATCCGCAGGTTCTTGTGCTGAGCATACTGCTGCATGACCTGGGCAAGGTTTCCGGGGAGGTTCATGCGGCAGAAAGCACCCGCCTGACAAATGAACTCTGCGGCCGCATCGGACTTCCTGAATACGACCGGAGGCGCATCGCCTATCTGGTTGAAAACCACATGGTCATGTCCAACATAGCGTTTTACCGGGACACGGATGATCTTGAGATCGTCAACGGGTTTGCCCAATCCGTAAAGACAGACGACCAATTGCGGATGCTGCTGCTGCTGACGTATGCGGACCTGAGTGCCGTCGGCCCCAATGTTTGGAACGACTGGAAAGGCGCCCTGCTCCTGAAGTTGTTTTTGAAGTCGGAACGCATTCTTACCGGGCGGGTGGCCGAGGCCGTTGAGGACTTCTGGAACATGCCCAAGGCCCTCAAGATCAGGGAAACGGCCCCCGACAGGACGGATGCGCAGATTGAGGATTATTTGAAGACGCTCGGAGAGCGCTACCTGTTGGCATATTCTCCCGACCAGATCGCGCTGCATATGGCGTGCCTTGACGAGGCACGCGCCACAGGCCTTGCGTTGTGCTGTTCCGGTAATTTGCAGACGGGCACAAGCGAGGTGACCATATGCGCCCGGGACCGCCACGGGCTCTTTTCGGAAATCGCCGGAACGTTCACCTCCCAGCTTGTCAATGTGCAGAGCGCAGCCTTGTTTACCCGGGCTGACGGTTGGGTTGTGGACTCCTTCACCGTGGAGGACGCGGCCAACCGGCGTCCGCTGACCGAAAGCGAGTTTGAATCGGTCAAGGCGGTCTTAAGGCGGGTGGTGATCGAAGGCGAGGATATTTCCCCGCTGGTTCACCATTCCCGGACAAGGCTCTTCGCGCTGCAGGCGTCAGCCGTTCCGGTACACAGCGTCGTTGAGATAGACAACTTCGCGTCCCGGTTCGATACGGTGATTGACATAGTCACCGGAGACCGGACCGGCCTGCTGTACGACATTGCCTCGGCCCTTTCGGGGATGGGTATAGACTTTCAGGCCGCGCATATCATGACCGATGTCGGCCGTGTGCGCGACTCTTTTTATGTGCGGATGGACGGAAAGAAAATAGAAGAGAACAATCTGTGCGGGGTGGTCAGGCAGCGTGTGTCCGATGCGATACAACAACTGCCGGGCCCCGACAAATGAACAAGGAGCGATGACATGACTAACAGACGCTATTGGGCCGTTGCACTTGCCTTGGGCGCCGTGCTCTATGCCGGCGCGGCGCTTGCGCAGCAGGATTTACTGCGGCAAATCCAGGACGAGTACGTTTCCCTGCATGAGAAACTGCGCCCGGCAGTGGTCAACATTGATGTCAAGGGGAAACAGGACGAGGAGACCGCCGGGCAAATGAACGACCTGTTCCATTTCTTCAACATGCCCGTGCCGCAGGAACGCCAGCGGGAGCGCGGGCCGGCGCCGCGGATGCGCGGAACCGGTTCCGGCTTTATCTACGATCCGCAGGGATATATCATTACCAACAACCATGTTGTCGAACAGGCCGACGAGATAACGGTGCGTCTTGCCAGCGGAAAAGAATTCCCCGCCAAGGTCGTGGGTGCGGACCCGGAAACCGACCTCGCCGTCATCAAGATCGAGTCCAGCGAACCCCTGACGGCGCTTACCCTGGGCGATTCGGACAAAGTCAAAGTGGGTGAATTTGCCATTGCCATCGGCAGCCCGCGCGGTTTCGAGGGGTCCGTTTCCTTTGGCCACATCAGCGCGCTCGGGCGCGAGAATCTGGCGGGACTGGCCGTTCAGGGACTCACGTTCCAGCATCTCATTCAAACGGACGCGGCCATCAATCTTGGAAACAGCGGCGGGCCGTTGTGCAACATCAACGGCGAAGTTGTCGGGATCAATACGGCCATTGTGATGGGGGCAAACTCCATAGGTTTCGCCATTCCAATCAACACGGCGAAGACCACCGTTCCCCTGCTTATTTCGCAGGGAAAGGTAACGCGCGGCTATCTGGGCGTTTCCATTGACGACGCCAAGAACTATTCCGACGTCAACACGCTCGGCCTGCCGGACGAAGACGGTGCTGTGGTGCGCCAGGTGCAGCCCGACACCCCCGCCGCCAAGGCAGGCATGCAAACATACGACGTCATCCGCAAGGTTAACGGTGAGCCGATAAAGAACGCCAGTGAACTGGTCCGCAGGATATCGGCCTTCCCCCCGGGCACCACGGTGAAGCTTGAGGTGCTTCGCGAGAAGAACACCGTGGAAGTCGATGTGAACCTGATGGAACGCAATGTGGCGGCGAACCAGCGCGCCGACGAAAAGCCCGTTCTCGGTCTGAAAGTCCAGGAGGTCAATCCGCAGATTCTTGAACGCTTGGGCATGGGCAAGGACGTCAAGGGCGTTATCGTGGTCGATGTCGAATCTGGAAGCCCTGCGGAGGAAGCCCGCCTTGTGCAGGGGGACGTTATCACCGAAGTTGCCCAGAAGCCGGTGACCAGTGCCGCGGAATTCCGTCAGCTTGTCGAAAAGAATGCCGAACCCGGCAAGTCGCTGCTGGTTCGGTTCGTGCGGGGAAACAACAATCCCGATATCACGATCATTCGCGTGCCGAAGCAGTAGCAGTAGGGTATCGATCCAGACGGAACAGGGCGCGGAGGCCAAACGGTTTCCGCGCCCTTTGATTTCGTGACTCGCGCATATTGCGTCGCGAGCGCATATTTAGTACTATCGTCGCATGTCGCGATGAACTGTTGGGAGAATTTCGCGTATGCGGTACCGTGAATTGGGAACGAGTGGTTTTTCCGTGTCGGTGCTTTCTTTGGGAGCCTGGCAATTGGGCGATACGGCCTTTTGGGGAACCTCGGCGGACGCGGATGCGGGCCGCACCGTTCAGGAAGCGTTGGACGGGGGGATTAACCTGTTCGACACGGCCGAAATGTACGGGAAGGGTGAGTCTGAACGTTTGCTCGGAGAATGCCTTGGCAAGCGCCGGACCGAGGTTTTTCTTGCGTCGAAAGTCTCTCCCGAAAACTGCGTCCCGGCGCAGTTGCGGAAGTCCTTGGAGGACAGCCTCAGGCGTTTGAATACAGAATGGATAGATTTGTACCAGGTGCATTGGCCGCCCCGCGACTGTCCCTTTGACGAAGTCTACGGCGAACTGTCGCGGTTGCGCCAGGAGGGCAAAATTCGGGCGATAGGGCTGTCCAATTTTGGTCCCATGGACCTTGACGAGTGGTTTGCCGTCGGCGGAGGGGCCGTTTCAAACCAGGTGGGGTACAATGCGCTGTTTCGGGCCGTTGAATACGAAACCATGCCGGCCTGCCGCATGCACAATATGGGCGTCATGGCATATATGCCGCTGATGCAGGGGCTGTTGAGCGGCCGGTATGAAAACGTGGAAGACATTCCCCTGATGCGGCGCCGGACGCGGCATTTTTCGGGCATGCGAAACGGCACCCGGCATGGTGAATTGGGTCACGAAGAACTGCTGATGGCCACGGTGGCGGACCTCGGCGAATTTGCGGAAGCCGTCGGGCTTTCCCTTGCCGTACTTTGTCTCTCATGGCTGATTGCGCAGCCGGGAGTTTCATCGGTGGTGCTCGGAGCGCGCAATCCGTCCCAGCTGCGTTCAAACTTGAATGCAGGCAGCCTGGACATAGGCCCGGCCGCCGTCGCGCAGCTCGATGAAATTACATTTCCTTTGAAACGCGCGCTCGGAGCCAACTGTGACATGTGGGAAAGTGAGGCGCAGTCGCGGATTCATTGACGGGCCAATGACTCAGGTGCCCCACCGGGCCTGCCGTGACTGTTCGGCGAGCCACTGTGTCTGCACATCGAGTATGGCCATCCATTGCGCCGGCGAGTAACCGGCGACGCGTCCGCCCTGTTGGGGGGTCTGATAGCAGACAGTGGTGACATGTTTTACGCCGACAGCGTAAAACAGGGCCAGGTGTTCCGCATAGGAGAGCGTACGGTGGCTCTGGTAGGCGTTAAGAAGCGTTTCCGTGCGGAATGCCATCTTTTCCGTGCTGGTGGTTGTTCTGATGCACAGGTTGGACACGGCGTAGGAAATGTCTTCCAGGTAACATCCGTCGCCGGCAAACTCGAGATCAATAATGGCCTTGAGTTCTTCGCCAAGAAAGAGAAGATTGCCGCCGTGCCAGTCGCCGTGGATCAGGCCAGTTTCAAAAGCATAGCGCTTGTCTATGTCCAGCACGTCCGCGGCCTGCTTGAGAAAGGACACGATGTTGTTGCAGTGCCGCACCGTTGCCTCGTCGTTCCGTTCCTTCCTCGCCATGGCGAAGAAACGCTCGAAAGTCTCCTTGGGCACTTCGCTGAAACGCCACTTTCGCGCGTCGCGCGGTGGTACGGGCATTCCCTGGCACACTTGGTGAAAACGCCCCAGTGCGGAGCCGGAAACGCCAAGCGTCGTGGCGGTGACCATCATCGAGTGGCCTTCGACGAACTCCTGCAGCTCCAGGCACCAGGTGTCCTGCAGCACAAAACTGCGCCCGTCGCGGGTGGGCTGAATGGCGGCCATGGGAAGCCCCTTTTCAGCCAGATGCTTTGACAGG
>CAZOMH010000170.1:0-8141 GCA_964580415.1 uncultured Nitrospirales bacterium | reverse complement strand
GGCGGCCCGAGGCGTCGCGATAGGGGTTGGACGCCTTGACGATCACCACGGCGACATTCAGTGTGTCGCGGGGCGCAACGCCTGTGGCGGGCACCGTGACCTATTCCGGCGTCACTGCGGTGTTTAGTCCCGCAGTCGATCTTTCGCACAACACGCTGTACACGGCGACGATTACCACCGGCGCCGAGGACCTTGCAGGCAACGCACTGGCAGCCAGTCACGTGTGGACCTTCACCACCGGTGACGCCCCCGATATCACCGCGCCGATGGTCATTTTCAACACGCCTCCCGATGGCGGGACGGGCATTTCAACAAGTGCGAACCTTGCCGTTGTTTTCAGCGAGGCGATGAATCCGCTTACTGTTAACGCGGCCACGTTCACGGTGCATTACGGGACAACCCCGGTGCCGGGCACGGTAACGTATATCGGAACGGCGGCGGCGTTTCATCCGGCCTCCGGCCTGGCATCGAACACGGCATATACGGCAGTAATTGCCGCTGCGGTGTCCGATCTGGCCGGCAACACACTCGAAGCTGACTACGTGTGGACGTTCACCACCGGCGAGGTGACGGACAACACTGCGCCAACGGTTATTTTCAACACCCCTCCCGACGGCGAAACAGGCATTTCCATACGTGCGAATCTGGCGGTCATCTTCAGCGAGGCGATGGACCCGCTGACGGTCACCACAACAACGTTCACCCTGCATGCCGGGGCAACTCCGGTCCCGGGCGCTGTGAGATACATCGGGACGGCCGCTGCGTTTCATCCGGCGGTATTCCTGGCGCCGAACACGCTCTACACGGCCGTGATTTCCGCGGCGGCAACTGATTTGTCCGGGAATGCCCTGGCAGCCGACTATGTGTGGACGTTCACCACCGGTGAAATCCCGGACACAACCGCACCCCTGGTAAGTTCCACCGATCCTGTGGACGGCGCGACAGACGTGCCTGTCAACAAGAAAATCGCCGCCACCTTCAGTGAGGCAATGGACCCGTTGTCGATTACGACGGCAACGTTCAAGTTGAGCATCGGAACAACACCGGTCCCGGGCAGCGTTGCCTATGCCGGCGTTACGGCGGTGTTCACTCCCGCATCGGCTCTGGCGAACGGCACGGTGTATACCGCCACGATCACCGCCGAGGCAAAGGACTTGTCGGACAACGCGCTTGCCGCCGACTACGTGTGGACCTTCACCACGGGCGAGATTCAGGACAACACGGCCCCGACGGTTACATTCACGGTTCCTGGAAATGGAACTGTGGGGGTGCTGTTGGGCACAAACCTTTCCGCAACTTTCAGCGAGCCTATGGACCCGCTCTCGGTCATGGCGGGGGCGTTCACAGTTGTTCACGGAACGACACCCGTGTTGGGTTCCGTCTCCTATACGGGCGTTACCGCGGTCTTCAACCCCGCGGCCAGTCTCACGGCCAACACCGTGTATACCGCCACAATTGGGCGCACGGCAAGAGATCTGGCGGGAAACAAACTGGCGGCTGATTACACGTGGACCTTCACCACCGGCGCAGCGCCGGACACGACGCCCCCCGCCGTGACTTCCACCGATCCCGCGAATGGTGCGGCCGGTGTGCCGCTGGGCAAAAAGATCGCGGCCACGTTTAGTGAGGCGATGGACCCATTGACTGTGACCGCTGCGACGTTCACGCTGAAACGGGGCCTGGTGCCGACTTTAGGGAGCGTAGTCTATGCGGGTGTGACCGCGATCTTCACTCCTATTGGTGGACTTGCCCCGAACACCACCTACACGGCCACCGTCCTGATGGACGCCGAAGACATGGCCGGAAACAAGCTTGCCGGTGACTACACGTGGACCTTCACCACCGGCGCGGCCCTGGACACCATTGCTCCCACCGTGATTTCCACCGACCCCCTGGATGCGGCAATCGGCGTGCCCATCAACAAGAAGATCGCGGCCACGTTCAGCGAGGCGATGGACCCGTTGACGGTTACCACAGCCGCGTTCGTCCTGGATAACGGCACGACGCCGGTACCGGGAACCGTCATCTACGCCGGCGTCACCGCGACCTTCACCCCGACAGGCAGCCTTGCCCCAAACACGACCTACACGGCCACTGTCCTGATGGAAGCCGCAGACCTGGCCGGAAACGCGCTTGCCGGTGACTACGTATGGACTTTCACCACGGGTACCGCTCCGGACACGGTCGCACCCACTGTGCTTCTCACCGACCCTCTTGACCTCGCCATTGGCGTGCCCGGCAACAAGACGATAACGGCCACGTTCAGTGAGGCGATGGATTCGTTGACGATTACCACGGCGACATTCATTCTGGAACAGGGAACGACAGCCGTTCTGGGAGTGGTGACCTACCTGGGAACCACCGCAACCTTTACCCCCGCGCTCGGCCTTGCCCCCAACACGACCTACACGGCCACTGTCTTGATGGATGCCGCAGACCTCTCGGGCAACACCCTGACAAATGACTATGTGTGGTCCTTCACCACTTCGCTCCTGGGAAGTTCCGATGCCTTCGGTGCCTTCGGGGGCGGTGCCGGAATAACCAATCAGGGCATACTCACCGTGGTAAACGGGGATATCGGAACCACGGGCGCCTCCACCCTGATTACCGGATTCCATGACACCGGCGGCAACATCTACACGGAGACTCCGCTCAATGCCGGAACGGTGAACGGAACGATCTTCACGGCTCCTCCCGCTCCCGGAACGGCGTACACGTTCGCCATTGCCACCCAGGCGGCGGCCGACGCGCAGAACGCCTATGACAACATACTGTCCCCCGCCGCAATGCCCGGAGGCACCGATCCCTTCGCCGGCCAGTTGGGCGGAAAGACCGTGGCGCCCGGTGTCTACATGGCTGCGGGCGGTTCCTTCGAAATCACCGGACTGGACCTCACGCTGGACGGAGAGGGAGACCCGAATGCCGTCTGGGTATTCCAGGCGTCAAGCACGCTCACCGTGGGTGACACGGTCCCGCGCAGTGTCATTCTGATCAACGGTGCCCAGGCCAAGAACGTGTATTGGTGGGTAGGCAGCGCCGCCACCATCAATGGTGCGGGCGGCGGCACGATGGCGGGAAGCATCATTGCCTACTCGGGGGTCACCTTCTCCACGGCCGGCAACGTCGCGTTGACGATCCTCAACGGAAGGGCCCTGGGTTTGAATGCTTCGGTCACACTGGTCAACACCGTCATCAACGTTCCTGCCCCGTAAGACAGTACGGATCGGGGCCAAGCCCCGGGAGTGCCCGCATTGCGCGGGCACTCCCGCAAATAAAGCAGCTGTTCAGGATCGGTCCCCGTTTCCGGCCGCAAGGAAGCCCGCGCCCGCCAAGGAGACGCATCATGCGAACCCCAAACAGGCGTGAACGCACGCCCCGGCGGAAACACAAAAGCATATGATCTGTCCGGGCAAGCCGCCGCAGGCAATCGGCCCGCGGTCGGCACCCGGCGAAAGACAACCCAGGAGAAGAAGAATGAAGCATCTTAAGCGACTTACTGTGATCAAGACCATCGTGGCCAGGGCAAACTTCTTTGACGACATCGGAGACTGGTTTCATGACTTGAGCGACACAAACAAGATCAAGTGGTAGAGTGACGGTATTGCCGGCGTCCCGCCCCCCGCTTGCTGCGAACGCCGCGCGGCACTGCGGGGGAAGGACGTCGGCGGGGCGCGGGAAAAACGGCCCGCCAACACGGCCCGCCGCGGCTTTACCAAAACTTTACCTGAACTTGACCTTAAGTATGCCTTCGCGTGGCACACTCCAACGGTAACACACCGATGAGAGCGTTGTGGCGTGTCGGGTTGACACTCGTCGGAACCGCGCACGCGGCAACTTCTCCCGGGATGGGGCCGCCGCATGACAAAACAGATCGCGGGTCTTCAATATGACAGCCCCCTCGCCTTCACTGCCGGGCAGCGCTTTGTCCTGAAGGCGGGACCGCCGCTGATTGCCGGCGCTGTCCGGCTGCTCTCGCTCACATGCCGGCGCGAGTGCCACGGACTGGAGCACTGGCAGGGCGTGAACGAAACCCACGGCCGGGCCATTGTGGCCATATGGCACGAGTCGCTGGCCATGGCCGCGTATCATCACAGACACTCGGGGCTTCATACGCTCGCCAGTTACAGTTTCGACGCCGAGTGGGCCTCACGGGCGGTCCGGCGCCTCGGCATCCTTTCGGTCCGGGGTTCTTCAAGCAACGGCGGGGCGCGGGCGCTGCGCGATCTGGCTGTCGTCCTGGACCAAAGAGGCACCGTTATGCTGACGATGGACGGTCCCCGGGGGCCGCGCAGGGTGGCAAAGGCGGGGGCCGCGATTCTGGCCGCGCGCACCGGGGTGCCCATCATCCCCCATGCGTTTGCCGTCAGACCGGCATGGCGGCTGCGGTCGTGGGACCGGTTTTCAATAGCCAAACCCTTTTCGCGGATCATCAGCGTGTACGCGCCGGCTATTCCTCCGCCTCCGGACAAGAGCCGGGACGCGATAGAAGAGACCCGCCGCGCACTGGACGCGGGCCTCAACGAAGCGCAACGGCAGATTGAAGCGATGCTGGGAATTGAGGAAGATACGTGCGCCTGCGCGCCCGACACAACTGCCTGTGCCGCCGCAGCAGCGCAGGACCGGTAAACGGTTTCACCCGGGGACGGGTGAAACAGCCGGTCCGCCGGCAGACACCCGGACCGCATACCTCATCACGGCGGTACGGGCCGGTCCCGGACTGGCGCAAACCGCGACTTGGCGAAACTGCTCTTCGGAAATGCGGAACATGTCTTCACGGCTTTCCTGCCCCGTTTCGGGCAGGCACGGTTAAGACTTCGCGAAAGGACCTGCCATGAGTCCGCAATTGGACACGTTCTGGAATTCCTCCTCATCAGACGTGCTGGCGCTTGTTCAGGCGTCGCCCCGGGGACTGACCAACCGCGAGGCGATCATCCGGCAAAAGCGCTCGGGGGCGCAACGCCTGAATCCCAAGAAACATTCCGGGGCGCTGTACCTGTTCTTTGGCCAGTTCAAAAGTCCGATCATGATCATTCTCCTTGTCGCCGCGGTGCTGTCCTATTTCCTGCACGACCGAACGGACACGGTTATCGTCCTGACCATTGTGCTTGCAAGCGGTCTGCTCGGATTCCTTCATAAAAACGACTTGTTGCGCGTCAGCCAGTATTGGCCGACCGACGTGACAACCGTCTGGAAATCGAGAAAGCTCAGCGGCTTCATGACATAGCTGTTCGCGCCGCACCGATAGCTCTTTTCAACGTTCCCTGCGTCCTGGGAATCGCTGAAGATGACCACGGGAGTGAGTGTCAGCGCGTCGTCCGCCTCAAGCGACCGGATTTTCCCGAGCACGGAAAAACCGTCCTCTTCCGGCAACTGCAAATCCAGCAGAATCAACCTGGGAGGGTCGGCCCCGGCCCGTTGAATCCAGTCGCCGCGCGCGAAGAGGAAATCAAGGGCTTCGGCGCCGTTGTCAACGGCGACAACATTCACGTCGGCCAGGGACGCCTGCAGTGTCTCCACAATCGAATTTCGTTCGCTGTCGCTGTCTTCCACCACAAGAATATCCACCGGTGTGTCACTCAACATGAATTCGTCTCCATCTGCCCCGTGTGTGCCGGCAACCGTCATTTCCGTTCCGTCGATGGATAATACCCGGCAGAGATGTAGTTCAGGCGTGGGCAGGGTAAAGTTTTGGTAAAGATTGGGCAATGATACGGTAATCGGAGAAAGCCCATGGGGCTGGCTGGGTGTTTATGCCCACAGGCGCCAAAAGCGCGGGCGGCGGTCCGGAACCGTCCATGGCGCGGCAGAATCCCCGGTCAGGCCATGGCATCCTCGAACCGGTAGCCGGTTCCGCGGACAGTGACAATGAGGACGGGATTGCCGGGATCATCCTCGACTTTCTTTCGGATGTGTCCGATATGAACATCCACCGCCTTGGGAACGCAGAAACTATTGTCTTTCCATGCGTGTTCAATGAGTTTCTCGCGCGTGAACACGTGTTCGGGACGCTGCGCAAGCGCATAGAGGATGTCAAACTCAATGCCGGTCAGTTCGACGGGGATGCCGTCTTTCCAAACGCGCCGTTCGCCGGGATCGAGCCGCAGGTGGTTGTAGGCAAGCACCCGCTCTCCCGGCAACTCTTTTCCGGTCCTGCGCAGAATTGCCTCGATACGCGCGCCCAGTTCGTTAATTTCGAAGGGCTTGGACACGTAATCGTCCGCCCCGATACTGAGCGCCATCACTTTTACCGACGAAATATTCGTGGAACTGAGCATGAGAACCGGAACATTGGCCGACTCCCGCAGCCGTCGAAGCACCTCGATGCCGTCCACGGATCGGCCCGCCGAATTCGGGGCATCGGGAAAGTTGAGGTCAAGCACCACAAGGTCGGGAGAGAGGGCCCGGGCGGACTTCAACGCGGACCGTCCGTCTTCCACCACGGCCACCTCGTAGCCGAGCCGCTCCAGATGAGACCGGATTTCCATCAACACCTTCCGGTCGTCATCGACGACCAGAATCTTGGTCTTTGTGCCTGCAGTCAAACCCCGGTTCCTTTGCCCTGTTCCCGCATTATGCCGCCGCCTCTTTGCCCAGCGTAAAATAGAAGGTCGCCCCCTTGTTGATTTCCGCTTCCGCCCATATCCGCCCCCCGTGGCGCTCGATGATGCGCTTTACAAGCGCCAGGCCGATGCCTGTTCCTTCAAATTCAGACGCGGCGTGAAGCCGGTGAAATGGAACGAACAGCCCGTTGGAGTTGCCCATGTCAAACCCGACACCGTTGTCCCGCACAAAATACACGGCCTCGCCGTCCGTCTCCGTGCAGCCGATCGTAATCTGCGCGCTTTCACGCCGCCGGGTAAACTTGAGGGCATTGGTCAGCAGGTTTGCCGCCACCTCTTTGAGCAGGGTCCGGTCGCCCTGACACGGGGCCAGTTCCTGGACAATAATCTCGACAACAAAGCCGCCCTGCGCGTGCTGGAGTTCCTTCACCACATCCTGAAAAAGCCTGCGCAAGTCCATACGGCGTTTCTTTACCGGAACACGCGCCGCCTGCGAAAAGATGAGCAAATTCTCTATCAGGCCCGCCATTTCGCCCGTGGTTTGCAGGATCATGTTCACCTGTTCGGCGGCCTTTTCGGAAAGGGCGGCTCCGGGCCCGTAAAGCAGCAGGTGCGAAATCCTGTTCACAAAGCGAAGCGGCGTGCGCAGGTCGTGCGACACGGAATGGCTGTACGATTCCAGTTCCCTGTTCATCGCATCAACGGTGGCCGTATGCTCCAGGAGGGTTTCGTTCAGTTCAAGAACACGCTGTTCGGCCTCCCGCTCCTTGGTGACGTCGCGCGGCTCCACCAGAATCATCTCGGGCAGCCCCTCCGCGCGAATCCGCTGGGCATTTACCAGCAGAGATACCCGGCGCCCCGTCGGCAGGACACACAGGGTCTCGGCATCCTCGACTTCCCGGCCATTGAGGCGAAGGGGCTCAAGTGTCGCGCGCAACGGGGGAATGCAGGCGTCTCCCAAGACAAACGCTTCGATGAATTCCGCCTCTGAATCGTTCGGTTCAAGCCCGAACGCCCGAAAGAAGGCCGGGTTGGTGATACGCGGCCGCAGCATCCCGTCCAAGACCAGCACGGGCTGGTGCAGTGTGCTCAGGATTGACTCTGCTGTCTTCATGGAGACGTCCACGCGCAAACGCATTACCTCGGGAGGGGAAATCTCTGGGTTACTGCTGCGGATCTCCATACTCCAAACCCACATAATACCCCAACCGGACGATAAAAACTATACAAATGTTCATTCCGCACAATTATGGGGTTGTTCATTTCGGCCCCGGCCGCGCGCCCAATTCCCCGCCCGCTTGTTTTGCCAAAACTTTACCAAACCGTTGCCGCCGTTTTACGCGCGCCGGGCACAATGACGCTGATGAAACCGCAGCCGGTGTTCAGGCCGGAACCGGCGGAAAACAACGCTGATGCGGGTGAATTAACCGCCAGAATCAAACAACTGGTGCAAGGCAAAAACACATGGACCGGACAATCTCGGACAAACAGAATGATTTCGAACGGGTGCTGCTGTCGCACGTCGAACTACGTTTCGGGCATTTGTCCAAGCGGTAAAGTGAGGCGGGTTTCCGACAGGGA
>CAZOMH010000169.1:0-8170 GCA_964580415.1 uncultured Nitrospirales bacterium | reverse complement strand
AATGGTGTGACCGTTGTGATGGTCTCGGTGGACGCGATCGGCATCTTTGACAACGACATCATCGCGATTCGCAAGATGATCAACCCGGCACTGAAGGTGGACCATCTGGTGGTCTCCTCGACCCACTGCCACGAAGTGCCCGACACGATGGGCAATTGGAGCGGACCGGTGCCGCAGTTCGACTGTGATCCCTACGTGAAGAAGATTCAACGACTGACCAAAGAGGCGGTGGAGGAGGCGGTGGCTTCGCTGGCGCCCGCCGACATGTACTGCGCCACCGCCGATGTCCCCAAGGAAGGGTATGTGGATGATTCGCGCAAGCCAATCGCACAAGACTGGCACCTGTACCTGTGGCGCTTCACCAAGCCGAACACGGACCAGACCATTGCCACCTGCGTAAACTGGGGCAACCACCCCGAAACGCTCGGCGGCGACAACCCGCTGCTGACCTCGGATTACTGCCATTATATCCGCGAGGGCCTGGAAAAGGGCGTGCCCGATCCGCACGGAGTCAAGGGTTTCGGCGGTATCTGCGTGTTCTATGAGGGCATGGTTGGCGGATTGGCAACACAACTTCATACCGACGTGCCCAAGCGCGACGGTTCCGGCACCCTCAGGGAGGACTCGTGGGAGAAGGCGGAAAACCTGGGTTATAACGTGGCCATTCTCGCCGCCAACGCACTGCGCGGCCCGGATGTGTGGAAGAACGAGAAGCCGTTCGTCGCCGTGGCCGCCAAAACAATCATGGCAAAAATGGACAACCCCGTTTTCAAGTACGGTATTATGCTGGGCCTGATTCACCAGGGCTATTACTGGGGCGGGTATTCGCGAACGGAAACGGACGCGATCCGCATCGGCAATGTGCTCATTGCCACGACACCGGGTGAGCTGTACCCCGAAATCGCCGTGGGCGGCGTCGAGGCAAAGCCGGGCCGTGATTTTGATGTGCAGCCCCAGGAGGTGCCGCCCCTGTTGGACGAGGCGAAGAAATTCGCCAGGCAAACGCCCATTTTCGGGCTGTGCAACGACGAAATCGGCTATATCGTTCCGAAAAGCGAGTGGGATGAAATAGCCCCGTACGTCTACGACAACAAGAGCCAGTACGGCGAGGACAACTCGGGCGGTCCGGAAGTCGCGCCTGCCGTCCACCACGGCATGCTGGAAATGATCCGGCGCATTAACGAGACCTTCACCGCCTCCCCTGCCACACCGCCGGTTCCGGCAGGTCCGGTGGCCCCGCCTGATCCGGCAGCGGCGCCCGCACCGGCGGTACCCGCTGTTCCGGCAACTCCGGCACCATAGTCCAGCCGCGTTTTGTCACGCCCCGGCGTGCGGCCCAGAGCCCCGCGCCGGGGCGTTTCTATTCCATGCCGGAATGCATCCTGCGGAAGACGCGAATGTTGTAGAGGTTGTCGTCGCCGAAATCACCGTATTCGGCGCAATGTTCGTGCAGCGACCGGACAGTGGAGGCAATGTCATGCTGCGGGTTGAATCCGAGCACGGTGCGCGCGCGGGAACAATCCACGCGGTAATTGCGCGGGTCGGGCCGGTTCAGGTTTACGATGGGCACATCGCGGCCGTCCAATCGGCGCAGTTCATCGCGCACGGTCTCGGCCACCTGTCCCACGGTGAAGTTGTCGCGGGCCACATTGAACACGCCGGTCAGGCCCCCGGGCGCCTCGACGGCAAGAACGAAGGCGGCGGCCGTGTCTCGAACGTCGATGATGGGCCGCCAGATGTCCGGATGGCTCATGGTGATGCGCCCGTCAACCATGGCGCTGCGGTACATCGTGTTCACGATAAGGTCAAAGCGCATGCGCGGGCTGTATCCGTTGACCGTGCCCTGGCGCAGCGCGATCACCGAATACTCCGGTGCGGCCAGCAGCATCGCGCCCAACTCGCCCTGGTGTTTGGACACGCCATAGGGATAGGTGCAGGAGGTGGGGGAGTCTTCGACGCAAAGCCGGTCGCCGGTATGGCCGTAAATGGAGCAGGACGACCCGTAAACGAACCGTTTGACGCCTGCAAGGCGCGCGCAATAGGCGAGATAGGCCGGCAGCGCGGCATTCTGCTTGAAATTGAGCGCCGGATCGAACTCCGCCATGGGGTCGTTCGAGAGCCCTGCGATAAACACCAGCGCGTCGTAACCGCCCAGCCGCCGTTCGTCCAGGGCGAACAGTTCCGTTTCTATCACGGGCACCTCGGGGGGGAGATGGCGGCCAAACCAGCACGCATCGGCAATGGCAACCTCATGGCCGCGTTGACAGAGCAGGGGTGTGAGCACCGAGCCGACGTAACCGGCACCGCCCGCCACAAGTATTTTCATGCCACTGCTCCTGCTGTGTTCGAACATCTTGGGAACCGCTCCAGCCTATAAAAAATGCCGGGGCGCACGCAAGGTTTGCCGCGGGAAACTTTGTCGTGGGAATATGGAAACCATTGCAGTTGCGGGACGACCGGACGATATCGGTCGCGCCGGAAAAACGGGTGGCCGGCCGCCGCAACAGAAACTCTTCCGCCGGTCCTTGCATTGACTGCCCGAATCAGGGTAAATATCTGCGTAGCGGAGAGGGCGTGGGGACACCCGGCAGCAAACCTGGAATAGATTCTACCGTGTCAGACCCATCGTCCAACGCCCATATCCGGCGCGATCCCGCGCCGGTGCTGCAGCATCTGATCAACACCCGGATGCTGGCCCACGGGCAGCAGGTGTTGTGCTATGGCTGCGGCCACGGTGTGGATGTGGACTGGCTGCGGCTGCGCCGGTACGACGTGCAGGGCTATGATCCCCACCCCCCCTTCGGCTACGCGACCCTGCCGTCCGGTCTCTTTGAGATGGTGATGATGAATTATGTGCTGACGCGGCTCAAGACCCCGGCGGTGCGGCGCGCTTCCACGCGCAAGGCTTTCGCACTGGTTAAGCCCGGAGGCCGTTTCGTCATAACAAGCCGCACGGCGCTGCGTGAGGCCGGCCTTGATGCCCCCGCGCTCGACGCCTTCTTCCGGGAGCTGCTCGAAGGGTGCGAAGTGAGCGAAATAGAGGTGCTGCCGCCCGACTTCCAGGACCGCTCCGCGGCGGCGGTGGTGCGCAAGGCGGGGATTTACAAGCCCGCATTCCCGTTAAAATGGGTGGACGAGCGCGGTGAGTTCGAGGAGCTGTGCGCGCGGTTGCTGCGCGAACCCCTGGTGGCGCTCGATGTGGAAACCACGCTGGAGGAACCGCGCGTGCTGTGTACCATCCAGTTGGCCGTCCCCGGACAAACATGGATTGTGGACGCCCTCGCTTTCGCCGACCTGGCTCCGATCAAAACGGTGCTCGAGAGCGACCGCGTCGAGAAAATAATACACAATGCGGCTTTTGAAGAGCAGATGTTCTCAAAGCACCACATCCGCATCGTGAAAATTTGCGACACGCTTATAGCATCGCGCAAGAAACACCGCAAGAATGTGGCCGGCGGGCATAAGTTGGGCGAGGTTTGCGAGCGGGAACTGGGGCTTTACCTCGACAAGAGCCTGCAAATGTCCGACTGGACCCTGCGTCCACTCTCGGCGGAACAGTTGGACTACGCCGCCATCGACGCGGAAGTGCTTATTCTGCTGCACCGGATACTAAGCCCGCCCAAAACTCCGGAGACACTGGAACTCTTCTGACCAGTCAGTTTTGCAGCGTATCCTGTCCCAGGAATTTGTTGCATTCACGGTGAAACCAACGGGCGGCATACACGGTCCAACCAATCGAAACCCTTGCGCATGACTCTTGTGAGACATGCCGGCCCCCTGTTTCGGCAGGGGGCCACCCTTTTTTTTGGCCCCTACGTGCGTTCGAATACAAAACGCCCCGGCAGGTCTTGCCTGCCGGGGCGTTTCTTTGTCTGGAACCGGAATTCTCCCTTTACGTTACCGGATTTCGGCGGCGTAGTGGGTGAGAATCTTCATGTAGTTGGCGCGTTCGAAGGCTGCGGGCTCGGGGCAGTTCCTCTGGCTCATGGCACCGCGCATCTGCTGGATGGATTCGTAGTCGTTGTCTTCCATCCACTTGGCGACGCCGTCGCGCAGCACGGTCAGGTGGCCGATGCCGTTCTTGAGCAGGGAAGAGGTGGTCATGGCAACATTGGCGCCGGCCATCATGCTCTTGATGACGTCTTCGGGGGTGTGGACTCCGCCGGTAACCGCCATGTCGGCGGCAATCTTTCCGTACAGGATCGCCACCCAGCGCAGACGCAGGCGCAACTGGTTTGAACCGCTCAGCACGAGGTCGGGTTTGACCTCCAGCTTGCCGAGGTCGATATCGGGCTGGTAGAAGCGGTTGAACATGACCAGCGCGTCGGCGCCGGCCTCGCTCAGCTTCACGGCCATGTTTGAGAGGGAACTGAAGAAGGGCCCGATTTTGACCGCGACCGGGATGGTCACATTGGCCTTGACCGCGCGGACAAGGTCCACGTACATCTTTTCGACCTCTTCGCCGGACATGGCGGGGTTGGTCGGGACGTAGTAGACGTTCAGTTCGATGGCGTCGGCGCCGGCCTGCTGGATTTCCTTGGCGTATTCGACCCAGCCGCCGGTGGACACGCCGTTGAGGCTGCCAATGACGGGAATGTCCACCGCCGCCTTGGCCTGGCGCACGTGGCCCAGATAGCCTTCGGGACCCATCTTGTAGTCTTCCAGGTCGGGAAAATACGTCAGTGCCTCGGCAAAACTGTAGTCGCCCTGCTGCAGGTTGGCGTTCAATTCCTGGCTCAGGAAGGATATCTGCTCCTCAAACAGGGAGTGCAGCACGACCGCCGCCGCGCCTGCGTCTTCCAGCTTCTTGATGTTGTCCACGTGCTCGCTGATGGGGGAAGGGGAAACCACGAGCGGGTTCTTCAGCGTCATGCCCAGATACGTTGTCGTAAGGTCCATCGTTCCTATCCTCCTGCGCCGCAACGGCGGCGCGGTTTCTCCGTTCGGGGTTCCGTTCAGTCCGCCTCGACCGGCGCCGCGGCATCCGCCGCGCCCGTACCCGGCATGGAGGCCAGGTACTGGTACAGCCGCCACCGGGTGGCCACATCGGCCTCGGCACCCTTGAGCAGTTCCGCTGCGAGCTCGGGGGCGCTCAGCGACAGCATCTTGTAACGGGTCTCGTTGTAAATGTACTTGTCGAGGGAAAGGCTCGGATCCTTGGAGTCGAGCTGGAACGGGTTCTTGCCCTGTTCTTTGAGCGCCGGGTTGTACCGGAACAGCGGCCAGTGGCCGGACTGCACGGCGGCCTTCTGCTGTTCCAGCCCCATCTCCAGATTGTAGCCATGGGCAATGCAATGGCTGTAGGCGACTATAATCGAGGGCCCGTTGTAGGCCTCGGCCTCGATGAAGGTCTTGATGGTGTGGGCGTCGTTCGCGCCGAGCGCGACATGCGCCACATAGGCGGTGCCGTAGGTCATCGCCATCAGGGTCAGGTCTTTCTTGCTGCCCGGCTTGCCGGCGGCCGCAAACTTGGCCACGGCCCCGCGCGGCGTGGACTTGGAGCACTGTCCGCCGGTGTTCGAGTACACCTCGGTGTCGAGCACCAGGATGTTCACGTTGCGGCTGGAGGCGAGCACGTGGTCGAGGCCGCCGTAGCCGATGTCGTAGGCCCAGCCGTCGCCGCCCATGATCCACACCGATTTGCGCACCAGGAAGTCGGCCACGCCCGCCAGCGATCTGGCTTCGTCGGAGTCGATTCCCGCCAGCTTGGCCTTGAGCGCCGCGACCCGCGCGCGCTGCGCGTTAATGCCGGTTTCGGCCGTCTGATCGGCGTCAAGAAGTTCCGCCACCGGCGCGGCACCCAGTTCGGCCTCAAGCCGCTTGAGCAGTTCGCGCGCAAACTGGGCCTGCTTGTCGACCGTCACGCGCATACCCATACCGAATTCGGCGTTGTCCTCGAACAGGGAATTGGACCATGACGGACCGCGGCCCTCGGCGTTGACCGCCCAGGGCGTGGTCGGCAGATTGCCGCCATAAATGGAAGTGCAGCCCGTGGCGTTGGCGATATAGGCGCGGTCGCCAAAGAGCTGCGACAGCAGCTTGAGATAGGGGGTTTCGCCGCACCCGGCGCAGGCGCCGGAGAACTCAAACAGCGGCCGAAGCAACTGCGCATCCTTGACGAGACCGTGGTTGAGCTTCGAACGGTCCGTGTCGGGCAGGGACAGGAAGAAGTCCCAGCACTTGCGCTCGCGCCCGCGGATGGGTGCCTGCTCGACCATGTTGAGGGCCTTGAGACGCGCTTCGCTCTTGTTCTTCGCCGGGCAGGTCTGCACGCACAGACGGCAACCCGTGCAGTCTTCGGGGGCAATCTGAAGCACAAAGGCCTTGTCGGGGAATTCCTTCCACTTGGCCGCGACGCTCTTGAAGCCCTCGGGCGCGCCCGCCAGGGCCGCCTGATCCACGATCTTGCCGCGGATCACGGCATGCGGGCAAACCATGGCGCACTTGCCGCACTGGATGCAGGTGGCCGGGTCCCAGCAGGGGATTTCGAGTGCGATGTTGCGCTTTTCCCACTGCGTGGTCGCCGTCGGGAACGTGCCGTCCACGGGCATCTTGCTGACGGGCAGACTCTCGCCCTTCTCGCTGATGATCTCGGCAATGAAGTCCTTGACAAACGCGGGCGCGCGGTCGGACACCGGCGTGTGCAGGTCAAACGCACTGGACACCAGGGCGGGAACCTTCACCTCGTGCAGGTTTTCGAGCGTCATGTCCACGGCCTGCCAGTTCTTCTGAACCACAGACTCGCCGCGCTTGCCATAGGTCTTCTTGATGGCTTTCTTGATGGCGGCGATGGCCTCCTCGCGCGGGAGAATGTTGCTGATGGCAAAGAAACAGGTCTGCATGACCGTGTTGATGCGGCCGCCCATGCCGGCCTGCTTGGCGACCTCGAAGCCGTTGATCACGTAGAACTTGAGCTTCTTCTCTATGATCTGGCGCTGCGCGGTGCGCGGCAGATGGTCCCACACCTCGTCCGGGCCGTAGATGCTGTTCAGCAGGAAGGTGGCGCCGTCCTGCGCGCACTTGAGCACGTCCAGTTTCTCCATGAACGAGAACTGGTGGCAGGCGATGAAGTTTGCCTTTGTGATCAGGTAAGACGACCGGATTTCTTTCGGTCCGAAACGCAGGTGCGAGGTGGTCATCGAGCCCGACTTGCGCGAGTCGTACACAAAGTAACCCTGCGCGAAGTTGTCGGTGTCCTCGCCGATAATCTTGATCGAGTTCTTGTTTGCGCCGACCGTGCCGTCCGCGCCGAGCCCGTAGAACAGGGACCGGATCGTGGCGGGGTCCTCGGTCGAGAAATTCGGGTCGTAGTCGATGCTGGTGTTGGTCACATCGTCGATGATGCCGACTGTAAAGTGGCTCTTCGGCCTGGCCCCGAGCATCTCGTCGAAAAGGCCCTTGACCATGGCCGGCGTGAACTCTTTGGACGACAGTCCGTAACGGCCGCCGATAACCTTGGGCATGGCGGCAAAGGGCAGCGCGCCGTCCGCCGCGCATTCCGCCAGCACGGTAACCACGTCCTGGTACAGCGGCTCGCCGAGAGAACCGGGTTCCTTGGTGCGGTCCAGCACCGCGATGGTCTTGACGGTCTTGGGCAGCGCCGCAAGGAAGTGCTTCGCCGAGAAGGGCCGGTACAGGCGCACCTTGAGCACGCCCACTTTTTCGCCCTGGCCCGTGAGGTATTCGACGGCCTCGGTCGCCGCCTCGGCGCCCGAGCCCATGATCACGATCACACGCTCGGCATCGGGCGCGCCGTAGTAGTCAAACAGGTGGTACTGGCGCCCGACAATCTTCGCGAACCGGTCCATGTATTCCTGGACGGTGTCGGGACAGGCCGTGTAGAAGGAGTTGGACGCTTCGCGGCCCTGGAAGAACACGTCCGGGTTTTGCGCCGTGCCGCGGATGATTGGGCGTTCGGGAGACAGCGCGCGGGCGCGGTGCGCCAGCACCAGTTCCTCGTCGATCATGGCGCGGATGTCTTCGGGCAGCACTTCTTCGATCTTGGCCACTTCGTGGGAGGTGCGGAACCCGTCAAAGAAATGCATGAAGGGGATGCGCGCCTTGAGCGTTGCCGCATGGGCGACCAGCGCAAGGTCCATCGCCTCTTGCGGCGAGTTGGACGCGAGCAGCGCCCAACCCGTGCTGCGCACCGACATCACGTCGGAATGGT
>CAZOMH010000168.1:0-8203 GCA_964580415.1 uncultured Nitrospirales bacterium | reverse complement strand
GGCAGGGCGAACTGCTGCGCGCCGAGTGCGGCACGGTGGGTGCAATTTCGGGGATATTCAAGGCCCCGCTCGACATCCTGGGCGACAAGCTGCGCGGCTACATGGGCCTGACCATGGACCTTGTGTACCAGCCGGACAAGGTGAAGAAGGCCTGCGAGGCGCTCATGCCGCACCTGCTGCACGTCGCGCTGTCGGGCGCCGACCCGGACAAGAATGTGCCCATCGGCTTCTGGATGCACCGGGGCTGCGTGCCCTTCGTGACACAGGAAACCTTCGACACCATCTTCTGGCCCACGCTCAAGCCGATCATCGAGGAACTGTGGCGGCGCGGCCACCAGACACTCTTCTACGCCGAGGGGAAATGGGGCGCCCATCTGAAGAACTTCGCCGAACTGCCCGAGGGCAGCATCGTGTTCCACTGCGACCGCGACGACATCTTCGGGGTACACCGCGCGCTCGGGCACAAGTTCTGCATCAGCGGCGGCGTGCCCAACTACCTGCTGGCCTACGGCACGCCCGACGAGGTGCGCGCCTGCTGCAAGAAGATCATCGACGGCGTCGCAAAGGACGGCGGCTACATCATGGATGCCGGCGCCATCATCCAGAATGACGCGCAGATCGAAAACGTGAAGGCCATGACCGATTTTACCCGTGAATACGGCGTGTACTAGGAAAACAGGGACTGACCCAAGCGGAGCGCCGTCCCCGGCGCGCAGACGGATATGTCCCCGTCTTTTCAAGGAGAAGAATGCAATGAGCGAGGAAATCAAACGCGACCCGGGCGTCTGCATTCCCTGGGAAGAGAAGCTCAAGGAACTGCCCGAAATGCTCGGCGACGAGAAAATCGTCAAGAACACGTGGGAGAACATCGACTCCCTGGCATACACGTACATCTGGCACTGTTTGCTGTCGTTCTGACAAACACAGCGCATTATTTGTCATCCTGAGCCTCAGACCGCCGTTGGCGGCGATTCGCGGAAGAAAGGTGGCTCCGGAATGTAGGACAGCCGCCCCTGGCTGTCGGCCCGTAACAAGGCTCAAAAGTGACAGGCGAGGGCGCCTGTCCTACATTATTCGGTAGCGGATACGAAAGCAACGTGGGCGGCCCCTTGCGGGGCCGCCCAAAGTATCAACATCGGTCTCGTGTCGCGCCCGGTCCTATTGCATCGCCTTGATAAACAACCCGCCAATCACCGGCCTTGCCTGGAATCCGACCATCTTGCCAGTCTTGGTTTCGTACCAGTCGGTGATGGGGACGCGGTCGGGGGTTGCGCTGAGGAAGGCGTAGGCCGGCGCCACGAGCGCTTCGAAGTCTTCCTTCTTCTCGGCCAGCGTGGCGGACCACACGAGCCAGTCGATTTTGGTGTAGTCCTTGCGGTTGTCGAGCGGCACGCCGTAGGTGTTCTGCACCTTGAGATAGTGGGCAATTTCCCTGCGCGCCACGTCGGCCGGGAACAGGTTCAGTCCGAGCAGCTTGTCCCACACGAGATTGTATTTCTGGCTCCAGGTGCCGGGCTTGTCGAAGGCGAGGCGGTAATGGCCGCCGTCTTCCGCCATCTTGACCCACTTCTCCGCCATGCCCTTGGCCATGTCCCGGTATTTCCCGGCGTCATCGGGCCGCTGCGTGGCCCCGCACAACTGGGAATATGCACCGAGCGCGAGGATGGCCTTGGCGGACAGGTTCACGTTGTGCGCGAGGTGCCCCGCAAAGTCGTCGGTGCAAAGCTGGTTCTCCGGGTCGAGCCCTTTCTCCGCAAGATACTCGGCCCACTTCGTCACCGCCGGCCAGTACTTTTGCGCGAAGCCGGCGTTGCCGTCCTTCTTTGCCATCGCGCCCATGAGCAGGATCATATTGGCGCTCTCTTCCACCGGCATCTGGTTCTCTTCCGTCTTTTCACCGCCGCCGTAGACCTGGCCGTTGGCCAGCGGATAGGTGCCCAGGTCGTGCGGCGCGAAGGGCCATTTCCATCGGCCAGCCACGGCGTAGTCCATCACGGGCTTCATCTGCGCGGCGAGCAGTTTCGTGTTGAGCAACAGGAAAACCGGCGCGGCGGGATAGATCACATCGACCGTGCTGACACAGCCGTTGCTGAAGTTCTCCTTGGGGAACATGACCGGCGCGCCGTCGCCGTCGGCGGCAAGTTTCTGCGCGGCCATCGCCTCGCGGTAGGCCAGCGCGCACATGCGCGCGTAGTTGGCCCCACCCGCAGCCTCCAGGTTCTGGAACAGGTCCGCGTCGAACTTCGCGGCGCGCGCATCGAGCGAGGCATATTCTTTCACGGCGGCGGCCAGCATCCCGGCCGCGTCCATGCCGCCGCGCCGCCAGTAAGGCCGCAGCTTCTTGCCCATCAATTCGATGGAGTACTCGTCGTCGTAGGCGATAATTGCCTGCCGCGTCACCGGCTCCCTGCCGACCTTGCCCAAGTCGAGCAGCGCGGCCAGCACGGGCCAATCGTCATTTGCGCGACGCGGTCCCTTGGCATCGACGGGGCGCAGCACGCCGTCCTTGGCGAAAGCGTCGCGCGACAGATCGGCCAGTTCGACGCGTGTGGAGACCCCTTCCTGCGCGGGCAGGGCGAGATACACCCGGCCCCAGTCGATGCGCAGGTCATCGCCCTGCTTGGCCAGCACGGGCTGCTCGGTGGTGCCCATGTGTAAGGCGTTGCCTCCGTCAAACTCCATGCGGCCCCACCGCACCTCCTGCCCGGGTTCGTTCACACACCATTCGCCGGTAATGTCGAGATAGATTTGCACCGAATGGTCGGCACCGTCCTTGGAAACGGCGGTAAACGTCACATAGGTGGCCGGACGCGACAGAATGTCGAGGTCGTCCGGCAGCAACGGCGAGAGAAAGGTCACCTGCAGTTTTACGCTGTCCGTGTCAAAGGTGTACACCGTGCGCGTCGCGTCCACTTTGAGCCCCCGCTGTTCCATCGCGGGAACGTCTTTCGGGTCCGGCCCGGCAAAACGGCGGGGCTTGCCGTCGATGCGCGCCAGTCCGCACAGCGCGTTGATTTTCCCCGTCCAATGCCGGGCCCAGTTGTCCGTGAGTTTGTCGTCGCAGGACCACACGCTGAAATAGGGATCATGAGTGACCAGCGGCACGGCAGGCGGGCGCATGGCGGGCGCTTCCCCGGCGGCGGAAGGGTATAACATCAGCGCGGACAGGACCAGCATAGCATTCATCGGGACCTCCTCGTATTGTGAAGCAACAGTTTTCGGCCGCGGCCGGATCAAGATTCCGCATATGGGCCAAGAAAGCGCTCGCCGTTGAAATGGATCAGATGCGACGGCGCATCGGCACACCATACTTCCGTTTCCCAAGCGATGCCGGTAACATGGCGGGCCATGGTTGAACGGTTCGGAAAAGCCGTCACATAGACCAGTCCCGCGGCGGCATCCGCGAACAATTGCGCCAATTCTTCGTGACGTTTGCCATCCATGGGGCCGTGGCTTGTGACCGATTCCACCAGGACGAGCCAGTTCTGCTTTGGACAGTAAAGGACAACATCCGGCATTTTGCCGTGGGCGTCAACGGACACACCCAGTCTTTCCATGAGGGTCTCGTCGAAGTGGCCCCATTTGCGTCCGGTGTCACCGGCATAGACCAAAACAGCGCCGGGAACAAAGCGGGGGGCGAATTCCTCGATAATGGCCTTGATTAACCCGCTGTGCTGTCCCGGCGTAAGCCTTATATTCTTGCCCGGCGCGACAACAACCGGAATCTGATGTTGCTCTCGATCTTTTGCGTACTTTGCAGTGAGGGTTTTCCGGGTTGACAGATAGGCTTGCAGTTTGGCTTTCCATTGTTTTGTGCCATATGCGCGCATAAGTACAAGCGCGTCCGGTGCCATCTGGTAGACAGCCTTGGGACTGTTCACTGCTCTGCCAGGCGCATCAGGATTGTAAAGCGCCATCCCCGCGGAGACAAACTGGTGCATGGTTTGCCTCCGGAATGTTTCGCGCGTGTTTGGCGCGTAATTCTTGCCGTAATGGTCACGGCAGAACTCCATTATGGGTGTAATCCCAATGAGCTGTGCTTCCGCCTTGCGCCATGTCCTGTCCGGCGTTAGGTTCAACAATGCAAGCAGGCAGAGCGCCGAGCGTTCGTTCTGCTGCTCCCGGGGCATGCCCAATTCGCCCAGAACGGCCAAGGCTTCGTCCACGCGCGTGCGTTCACTCATGGGAGGTTTCCGAGTTTCTTGTCAATGGCGCCCTGTGTGAGCCCCTTTCGGCTCATCGCCCAACGGCCCAAACGTATCAGAGTGTCGCGATCAGGGTATTTCATGGCCCTCAGGTCTGTTGCGTTGACTTGGGTGTGTCCGTTGAAGCGGCGGAAAGCATTATCCACCGCCGTGGAATTGAGGAATGCCGAGAGCCCCCAAGCCAATTGCTCAGGTAAACCATGCCTGTGGTTGTGGAAAACGTTGAGGTGGTTTTCAAACCCTATGACTTGAGCGTCAAGAACAGACGGACACACCACTCCGGCAACAATCCGCCGCCGTTCCTCCTTGGCGGAAAAGCGCCTGACCACTGTGTAGGAGCCAATGGGGTACAGGAGCCGTTCCGTCTCTTCATTTCTCAGGATCGCGTTGGGCTTGCGGGCCTTCGGCTTTGGCCATTCGAGCCGCCCGGAACCAAAGTGACAGGGGTACAGAAGGGGAACGGTTCCCTTCTGGGGCATTTGGCGAATGTGTCCGCGCGCCCGAAAGTCAACCACGGGGCCCGTGGAGACCTGAATGTCAAGGTCGTCCAGAGAGTACTTGAATGCCGGGGGCAACGGAATGGTGCTGTCCGGCTGGGCCGTCGGAATGTGGACAAAATGCGCGGGATCACCCGGAAGGACAATTTCATCAAAGGGATGCGCATGAACCACGCAATCATGGAAACGATCATCCGTGGATGTTGAGACGATTACAGTGCCCTGTTCTGCGCCCCGCTCCAGGTGAACAATGACATTCTCCTGAAGGACACCGTCCTTCTTGAACGCCTTGTCCCGCGCGTCGAACAGATGAACGCGGCGAATGGCTGCCTTGTCCAGGACAAACTCCCGGAAAGGCCTGTAATAGGGTCCGTTGCAGAAACTGCGGGGGATAATGGCCACCAAATGACCTCCCGGCCCCAGCATGGCAAGGGCAAGCGCAACAAAGGCCGAATAGAGGTTTACCGTCTCAATTCCCGCCCGGCGCAACAATTCCCTGTGGCGCGAATTGGAGTTGATCTTCTTATAGGGGGGGTTGAGTATGGCATGGGTGAATACCGGAAGTGCCTGGCCAAACATGTCCCCGGTCAAAGACTCCGTTGCCGCCTCAATGAAGTCCGACGGATGAACAGCGCATAAAACCGAAGGTTCTTTTGCGTAATTGGCCAGGTTTCTTTCAAGTTCTGCCCGAAGCGCACCATCAATTTCAAAGGCAACGGTCGAAATCTCGTCGAAACCAAGTCCGCTTTTCCCGTAACGTTCCAGAAAAGCCATGGTCAAGGAACCCATGCCGGCCCCTGGATCAAGAAGACAACATGCCTTCCGGTCCGACGGTGGGAAAAGAGCGGCCATAAAACGGGCCACCGTGGCCGGCGTCATGAATTGTCCGAGAGCCGAACGCCTTTGGGCTTCGAAACCGGGGGCCATTTCGGGCCCGACTTTGCCAAGTGCTGCGAGCAAATCCAAGATTCTCCACTCGGAACAGCATCACCCGGAAGCGGGCCGTTCCATCCCCATAGAATACCACACTACCCGAACGGTCCCGGCGTTCATTCCACTTCATCCTCCGGCCCCGGCGCGGTGTCGGCCGGATCGTATATCACTTCCGCAAGCGCCAAGCCCTGGGGCGGGGCACAATGACCAAGAAAGGGCCCGCGCGCGGCCAACTGGTCGTCGATGAAGCGGGGCTCGAAACGTCCCCGCGCCACTTCGATCAGTGTGCCGCAGATGTTGCGCACCATTTTATAGAGAAAGGCGTCTCCGTGGAATTCCAGGTGCCGCAGGCCCGGGTGGTCCACGGGCCCGGCCCAGCCACCGGGTTTGAGCTTGATGCCGTACACGGTGCGCACGGTGGTCTTCATCTGGCTGCCCGCGCTCTGGAACCCCGCAAAATCGCGCTTTCCGACAAACTTGGACAGGCAGGATTCCAGCAGGAGAAGGTCCACCCTGTAAGGCACATGCCAGGCATGACGCGCGGCGAAGGGGTCGGCTTCGCGGCCAAAGTCGAAGGCATATACGTAGCGTTTGCCGCGCGCGGAGAAACGCGCGTTGAAAGAGTCCGGCGCGGGCTCGATGCTTTCGATGCGCACGCGGGGCGAGAGCATTTTCGACACCGCATGACGCAACCGCACGGGCGGCGTTCCCGGCCAGCGGCACGAGAAGGCCTGGCCGAGGGCATGCACGCCCGCATCGGTGCGGCCGGCACCCTGGACGGGCACGGGCCGTCCCGCGATCCGCGCAAAGGCGTCCTCAATGGCCGCCTGCACCGATGGACCGTTGCCCTGCCGCTGCCAGCCGACGAAACCGGTGCCGTCGTAGCGGCACACGCCCCTGAGCGTGGTGAAGGTCGAATCCATGGGAGGATTGTAGCGAACGGAGACGGGGTGGCGCCATGCGGAAGAAGGGGAGTCACTTGGACCGAAGCGCATGGATCGGCCGGCCGGGGACATGCCGGGGCCGGAAGGCCGGTTCCAATGCGGCTGACGCTGCCCCCCTGGTTTGCAGCCTTCGGCGGTGCAGCCGTATAATCACCGCAGGTACTGGTGTATTTCCCGGCGGTCTTTGGACCGCCGGTTTACGTTCGGCGAGGAGAAGTGTTGTGATTCGTGCAGGCATCGTTGGCGCAACGGGATACGGCGGCAGGGAACTGCTGCGCCTGCTGACGGCGCACAGCGGGGTAAAACTGGCCGCCCTGGCTTCCACCAGCGTGTCCGGTGAAACGCTGGACGAGGCGCTTCCGGCCTTTCGCAAGATGCACGATTTGAGCTTCGAAACCTTTGACGCGCAAGCGCTTGCGGCGAAATGCGACGTGGTGTTTGTCGGCGTGCCGGGCAGGCTGTCCATGGAGCCCGTGGCGGCGCTGCGCGCGGCGGGCGTGCGGGTTGTCGATATCGGCGCCGACTTCCGGCTCAAGGACACCGCCGCCTACGCCAAATACTACAAGGCCGACCACACGGCGGCCCACCTCCTGCCGGAAGCCGTCTACGGCCATGTGCCCTGGTACCGCGAACAGTTGCGCGGCGCCAACCTGGTTGCCGTGCCGGGCTGCTACCCGATCAGCATTCTGACGCCGGTGCGGCCGCTGCTGGATGCGCCGCTGGCACCGGGCCTGCCCATCGTGGCGGACAGTATTTCGGGCATTTCCGGCGCGGGACGCAGCACGAGCGAGGCGTTCCATTTCCCCGAGATGAACGAGAATCTCAAGGCGTACAAGATCGGCAACCACCAGCACATTCCCGAAATCGAGCAGGAATTGGGTTTTCGGGCGCTGGTGCAGTTCACGCCGCATGTCGCGCCGATCACGCGCGGCATTCTTACGACAATTACGCTGCGTCCCGGGCAGATGTTTGACCCGGCGCCCTATTTCGCGCGCTATGCCGCCGAGCCCTTTGTGCGCGTGCTCGGTCCCGGCGTGCTGCCCGACGTGAAGTACGTGCGCGGCTCCAATTTCTGTGATTTTGGCTGGGTGGCGGACGGGCGCACGGGCAATCTGGTTATTGTGAGCGCCATCGACAACCTCGTCGGCGGCACGGCGGGCATGGCCCTGCAGTGCATGAATCTGATGTTCGGACTCGACGAGACCGAAGGACTGCGCTACGGAGGCATGGCCCCATGAACACCATCGTCGGAGGCGTGTGCGCGCCGCGGGGCTTTCGCGCCGCGGGTGTCTCCGCCCGCATCAAGAATCTCCAGACCACCAAGAAAGACTGCGCCCTTATCGCAAGCGATGTGCCGGCCGCCGCGGCCGGCGTGTTCACGACGAACCGGGTCAAGGCCGCGCCCGTGCTTTGGACGCAGGGCGTCTGCGTGCGCGAAACGGCCCGCGCCATCTTTGCCAACAGCGGCAATGCCAACGCCTGCACGGGCGCCCGGGGGCTGGCCGACGCGCAGGCCACGGCCGAAATGATCGCCGGCGCGCTCGGCGCGGCCATCACCGAAGTGTGCGTGTGCAGCACCGGCGTCATCGGTCGCTGGATGCGCCGCTCGGGCCCAACGATGCGC